>OY787533.1:1203384-1504230 GCA_963678925.1 uncultured Acidaminobacter sp.
TAAGACATATGCCGTGTCCAAGTCCAACGACCATACGAGCCAATATGAACATATATGGATTTGCCGTTAAATATGAGAGAAAGAACCCTAATATAACAAACAGGACACCCGTTCGGAAAACATTCCCGAACCCCTTGTTCTCAACATATCTGACAACGGCTATAGAACTTATTCCAACTACGATCGCTTCCAGCGAAACCGGCAGGCCCATCATAATCTCACGTTCAAAGAGGAAACGCCCCGTGCCCATAAGCTCAAGCATCCGTAGCGGTACAAATAAAACACTAATGTAATATCCAAGAAAATATGAGAATCCAAGCCCACGCAAGATTTCTGAACTGTGACTTTTCTTCTCCACTGCACTAACATGATAAAAATTTACGATTTCAAGAAAGAAAAAAGTAAGTAAAACCGAAAGTACAAATGTATCCAATATCGACGCACTGAGAATTTTCATAACAAATTTTGACGCAATGTCGTATTGGATATCAATTCCAGATGCACCTGAAACAAGCCTTACATTTTCAAATGCATCTATTTTATCGGCCACACTATCTACAAATGCATCGACACCTCGTATATTGCTCAAGTCTATGCCGTATTCGCTCACTACTGAAAGCCTATCCTTCACAATTGACATGATATACCCAAATTGTGTCAGCAAACTGCTTCGAATGCTCTCATAATATACGTAGGTTCTTGGAATAGATGCCAAAATCTGAACTGCAATAATATGGCGGAGCACATGCTCCCCTCTTATTCGAGTTTTAAAAAGTGTCAGATATGCGAAAATAACCACACAATAAATCAGAATTGACTTTAGTAAGTAAGGTAGGACCACCGGATTGATTCTAGCATTGCCTACAGATGAAACAATATATCCTTCAACACCTGTTGAACCATTAAGCTGCGTTAAAGAGATAAAGCCTTCAGGTCTTACACTGCTTGTATAATCGGATACCGTCTTCCCTGAAGCAATGATTTCCTGCATGCTTTTCTCAACCCAAGCAGCTTTGCCACGTCCTCCATATATCACATTACCCTTTGCATCAGAAATGAGAATTCCATCTGAAAGCGCGTATTTGCTCTCAAAAGATTCAATGACACGATCAAGACCATAGTACTTTTCCAAGTCTATGCCTAGATTCAAAGAATACTCAAGTTCACGTTCCATCAACTCTACAGTGAGTTCATCAGTTTGAGGAAGATTGATCAGATAAGCGTCTTTAAAATTGAAGTAAAGAAGAAGCATGGTCATCAATACCAGTACAAGTCCGGCACTCAGCACAATTCTACGCTGTTTCACTTGCGCACCTTCTCTCCATAGATTTCATTACAGTATGTCAAGAACTCCATGTCAGGCTTGAAATCTATTTGGCGTGCAATATCAACATTGTATGCTATTGACTGCATTTCTATATGACTCTGTGGGAGATCTCCCGGCAGCTTTCCAGATAAAATCTGTTCAAATACACCCGCTGCAAAGGTCCCTATTTCAGCAAAATCGGTCTTGCCAATACTCATAAGCGCGCCATTTTCAACTTCTACCGAACCAAACTGCGAGAATACAGGGATATTGCTTTCGTAAAGCGGTTCAAGCAGCTTCGGCAAATCGGAATACGCCCAACCACCCATCACCATATAAAAGGCATCTGCATTATCAGCTATGGCTTCATGCGCCTCCTTAACCTCATCATAATAGTGTTCAAGATTTCCCTGCTCGAATATTTGATCCACACCTAAAATATCCTGATATATGATTTCAAAGTCCATTTCAGCAGCAAGTTTCTCTATATCCGTTTCAGGTGTCAGTATCCGTCTGAAAGAATCCACATATCTGATGACGCCTAGCTTCTTGAAGTGCACAACATCATAGAACATCTTAAGTTGTCTGTAATACCTTGTCTCATCGGTATGTGCCCATAGATTACTCTTTCCTGAATACATTTGCGAATCAACAAAACCAGCACCATATGGATCATTGGACCCAAAGTTTAAAGTGTCAATCTCATTGGCGTCAATAAAAACTGTTTGCCCCGCTTTCGTCCCAAATGTAAGAAGGATATCGAATCTAGATGCATGAATCGCATCTAGTACTGGCGCTTCACCTTGAACAGCTATGTCGTAATAGTTACCATTTTCAAACACGAACACATCGCTCAAAATATCTGTACAGGCAAACGACCACAACTCACTGCTTGTGGTTACATATGGAACAAAGGGATAATCGAACGGCTCGACGTACCCCTTTTCCTCAAATCCTTTTAAAATAGCATATAAAATATTGGTCGCTTCCGGATCTTCTATGGACTGACAATAACCAAGTGTTTTCCCTCTAATAGGCAAGGTAGTCTGAACCTCTGATTTCCCACGTACTTCTGAATCTCCCCCCACTTCCTGTAAAGTATCGCTGGCTTCCATCATTTTCTCAGAAACATACGGTGCAAAAGGGGTAATCAACATAATCACAAGGAACAGAATAAGTGTAAGTCTGTACTTTTCCATAACAACTCCCGTTATATACCTCGTATCCTTTTATGCATCTCCGTTAACGATTGGGGCATTTCCATCTTGAAAACATTTCTATCGACTCCAATACGTATGTCTTCAATCTCAATCACGCGTCCTTCCAGCCTTGCGACCGGGCGCCCCCCAACACACTCCACCAGTGTAGTACTCGGATTATTTCTATCATTCAATCTTTTCACAAGACCCTCTTCCTCCGAGTAGGCAAGTGTATAGATTTCTACAGCCCAGTACCTGTATTTCACCTCGTAAAAGGCATTACACACACTGTACAAAAGAAAATAAGCAAGCCCATATGTTTTAGGCAAAAAAACGATATCTATTGGATTGAAAACCTCATCCTTCTCAATCGACTGTCTAAAAAGCTCTATTTCGAACGAGTTTTCACTGTAATACAGTGTTCCAAGCATATTCAGATCTATAGTCATTGACAGCATACCAACTACAGCATTGTCTTGCGTGATTGTAGCTACAGCACTTCGATTGCTTTTCATCAGGGCTCTCATGACTTCCAGTGATGGTTTATCGAATATCCCGCCACATCTGTAAAATGAATTGGAATGCGTTCTATCCAGCATCTCACGAACCGGCTTCTGTCTCAAATGTACTGCGTCATAAAGCTTGAGTATTTCTTCCAAGTGATCCAGATTATCTATATGTATCATAATCTGTTTTCCATCGATTTCTCGACACAAGCCATTAATGTCCCTCAAAATATATTCTGTATCAAATCTAGAATTTGTCATACTTCCACCACCTTAAGCCAATTGACGTTTTGCCATGTTCCAGAACAATCCTTCCATCTCCATAAGCTGTTCGTAATTCCCCTGCTCAATGATTCGACCTTCATCCATAACTAAAATTCTATCACAGTCCTTAATAGTACTTAATCGATGTGCTATGACAAGTCTTGTAGACCTGCGTTTCTTCAAACTCTCACAAATAATCGACTGAGTAATGTTATCAAGTGCACTTGTCGCCTCGTCGAAAACCATAATTTTGGGGTCATTCACAATGGCGCGCGCTATTAATATGCGCTGTTTCTGCCCTCCTGAGATAGTCCCCCCATCTTCCATGAGCATGGTGTGCATTCCCATAGGCATAGCGTCCATGTCCTCTGCAAATCCAACTTCTTCAATAACTTCACGTACGCGGTCCATGGAAATTTTACTGTTATTGATGGTCACATTTTCATAAATACTGCCAGCTATAGTCTGCCCATTCTGCAGAACCACACCCATCTTTTTACGCAGCTCTCTCTTATCGATATTTTCAATATCCTTATCATCGAAAAACACTTTTCCAACCTGTGGGGTTTCAAAACCGAGTAGCACCTTTAAAAGAGTGGATTTTCCACTTCCCGATGGCCCCACAACGCCAATATACTCTCCCGGTTCAATTTTAAAACTAACATCCTTAAGGATTTCCGGACCATTTTCTGAGTATTTGAAGTTTATATGTAATGCTTCAATACCGCCCCTTAGGTCACCAGGCACAACTGCATTATCTTGATACTCTGCAACTGTCTCAAGAATCGGCTTCGCTTTCTCATAAATCGGAATCAATCTGTTTGCGCTGATAAACGTTTCTGCCATTTTTAAGACTGCACCTGAGAAACTCCCGAAAGCCGACATAAATCCTGCAAAAGCACCAAATGTAATTTGAATGTTCTTATAAATCAGCATGTAGTATATGGCTAGTGAAAAGAGTACATTCATCATATTGTTAAGCGCTAAGACGCCATTTGTTATTTGCTCCTTTGTGAGCACAATCTTACGTGTATGAATGTAATCATTGCTCCACCTATAAAGCGCACGATCCTCACTCCCAGATAATCTAAGCTTGTTGATTCCTAGAATGAACTGGTACATAACACCTGCCATTTTGTTCGAAACCTCAATAAGCTGTTTTTCATATTTCAACTGAACAAAACCAACTATGAGTGTCACAACAACCGTTAGCAGGACCATTCCAATTCCAAGCCAAGTAAGTGCAGCGCTGTACTTTGCCATTCGCCACAAGTAAAGAAATGAGAATAAGGTTGAAAGCGCTACTGATACAACGACATCGGCAATCGTATTAAAAATCATCGTTATTCCCATTGCGCGCGTCGCAAGTTCTCCTGAATTGTACTGGCTGTAAAGTTTTGTTGGAAAATTCAGCAGTCTATCAAAAACTGCCGCCTGCAATGCGTATTCCATACGATTTGTTGCTCTAAATGTCGCAAAAGACTTCATTGTGGAAATGAAAAAATTTCCTACCATGAAACAAAGAATCAATATTCCCACCTGTATGAGCTGGGCGTTAGCACCTTCAGGAATATAATCATCAAAAATATTCTCATTTAAGATTGGCAGTATCAAGCCTACAAGTGTTCCAATAAGGGTTAATAATAAAATTCTCACAATGTCCCGCTTCCATGCACTGCGTATTCCAAACAAAAATATATCCTTCATATTTAGCGGCTTGTTTTCAAAAGGTCTATAAAACATCGTACCGCGTGGAACAATCTCCGAAGAGAATGCTTTCGTCAAAGGATAGATTTTTAAATGGACTACATCATAAACCATATATTGACTCGGTGATTTTGGAATGAGCGCAAGGGGACGATTATCTTCTGTCGCAAAAGCAAGAATCGGTCCGTTGTCAGCCTTATACCAGTTCGCCTCTAAAATTACATCACGTACTGGAAACTTGGAAACCCGTCCAACGTCTTCTACTGTCATTTCATCAACAATACACTTCTTCACATCTTCATAGGATGCTATTTCAATGCCTTCACTATCACATATCAATTTGCAGGCATCATATAGGGCATTCTTCCCTTCTATTTTATGAAACGCACTGGTATCCTTATTTCTGCTAAACAAACCGGCAATACCCTGCGCTGTCTTTCTAGACATTGTCTTCGTCAATTCTTCTCGGTAGTCTCTATCACGTATTTCAGAATCAATTTTCAGTTCAATCGACGCACAGGCTGCCCTTGCCAGCACCTGGCAATTTTCTGCAAGTGCTTGAGCCTTATTCCCATCAGCAACCTCCATCAAACTATCCTGTTCAAGATGTACTGTAAGAGTATGCTTCATTTTCCTAAAAAAAGCATTTAGTGCTATCGTGTCAGCAGACTCTGGATCGAGCGCTTCCACACAAGTCCCGAATGCCCCCTGAACGAGAAAACCGGCAAGCTGTTTTCCATTCTCTATTTGCCTACCTGCGAAAACTTCTCCGGTTTTCAATGTACACATATAATGCATACGCAGATTTTTTCCGGATTCATCAAAATATGTAAAGAACAGATTCGCAGCACCCTCGCGGATTGAATATACACGGTCGCTGTTCTTCATAATAAGCTGTCTGCTATTGTCTATATGAATAAACTTATCCATGAGTCTCCATCCTTTAAATATGCTGAATCAGAGCTTTGTAATGCCCATCAACGCCTTTGAGCTCGTCATGTCTGCCCCGCTGAACAACTTTGCCGGAGGTCATGACGATAATTTCGTCACAATCACGTATTGCACTTAATCTATGTGCGACAACAATCAACGTACATCCGCGACGCTTTATATTGTCCATAATATCTTTTTCAGTCTGAGGATCTAAGGCGCTTGTCGCTTCATCCAGAACCATTACAGTTGGATTTAGCGCAAGGGCTCTCGCAATTTCCAGTCTTTGACGCTGACCACCACTAAAATTGCCGCCACCCTCCTGCACCACATGCTCATAGCCACCTGGCTTCGTTGCAATAGCATCATGAATGCAGGCATCTTTGGCAGCTCGAATCATATCAGATTCACTAATGCTATTATCCCAAAGGGTAATATTATCTTTGACCGTACCGGCAAACATGCTTATTTCCTGACTGACCACGGCAATGGAGGTGTTCAGTACTTCAGCTGGTATGTGCACCCTATCGATACCATCAAAATGTACAGCTCCAGACCAAGGCTGATATAAGCCGCTCACAATCTTTGAAACTGTGGATTTTCCACTTCCTGACGGCCCAACAAAAGCTATGCTTTTCCCCGGCTGCACTTTAAAATGAAATTTCTCTAAAAGTGGCGGGTCAAGCGCACTATATCCAAAATCCATATCTCGTACTTCGATGGCGCCATCCAGCCTTGTCTTTTCCAGCTTCTGCCGATCACTCGACCCTAAAAATCTTGCGTCATATTGATAATTTTCGATATCATTGATTCGCGACATATTGACTTTCAAATCTTGAATCCTTTCTCCAAATCCAATAAGTTCATTGACTGGACTCAAGAAATTCTTCATAAGACTTCCAAAAGCAAGGAGCATACCTACCGTCATACGTCCAGATATGACATCCAGACCACCTACAATGAGTATAATAATGTCTGTAAGCTGTAAAGTCAGTTGTGGGATCGAAGCCATATACTGTCTGAACTCACCCAGCTCCTGTTCATTGCGTATTACCTTCGCATAATACCCTAACAGACGTTCCAAGTACTGATTTTCAGCACCAGAGGCCTTCAAAGAGTCCACTATGCGGATACCGGTAAACAGCACACCATCAAGTCGTCCTTGATCCTGCTCCATTTTCATTTTCTTATTTGAAATGCTTTCAGCAGTGATTTTCAAAAATGCCAGATTAGCACCTGCAAGCAATACACCTATAAATGTCAGCTTGGCACTGTAAACTAGAAGCAATACAAGATAAAACGATGCAGTTATCAGATTTAGAAAAGTCTGAGCCAGCTCACCAGCGAGAAAACTCGCAACAGTGTCATTGCTGGCAACGCGTCCCGATATATCTCCAGCATAGCGCTGTTCAAAAAAATTGACCGGCAGCCTAAATAGCTTTCTCAAAAATTTGTCTGTGGATAATAGTGACAATTTGGTCTGAAACCGCAATAAGAAGTGTCTCTGCAAGTATGAAAGTGCTGACTGCAGCACTGCCATTGAAATCATTGCCCACGCTAGGCCTTTGAACCAGTCCGAATTTCCTCCAAGTAAGATATCATCTATAAACACTTTCGAAAAAACTGGAATGATCAGTCCCGGTAACACCAAGCACAGTCCAATCAGCAACATATACAAAACGGATATTTTCTCTGTACCAAGTCGTTTGTTCAAATAGTAAAAAAGGGTTTCCTTTTCCTTACTCGTCTCAAAGCTTACGTCCTTTTCAAACTCCAGGACAATGCCCGTGAAATTTTCGTTCATTTCTTCATATGTCATTTTGCGACGTCCCATAGCCGGATCATTGATATACATATGACCTTTTTTATAGCCTTCATAAACCACAAAGTGATTGAAGTTCCAGTGGATAATTGAAGGTCCGGAGGAATCTCTAAGCGCATCTAATCCTTTTCTAAATCCCTTCGCCTTCAATCCATGCTTTCGTGCGCCCCGCAAAATATTTTTTGCATTGCAACCATCTCGACTGACACCACAATCGATCCTTACTTCCTCTAGTGGCAGGGATTTACCGTAATATTTCAGTATCATCAGCAAGGAAGCTGCGCCGCATTCAGTCGCTTCCATCTGAAAAACCGTGGGGGTTTTAACCCAAGTTTTTTCCATAACGCCGTCCCCCTTCACCTACGGTAGTAATTTTGACTTGATTATCGGGATGACCAGGGAAATTGGTTTGTTTTCTTCCACTGTAACCGATATATCACACATGATGCCTTCATCGACGTCTACTTGTCGGCCTTTTTGGCTCGACCAGTAGAATCCGCTGACTGTTTCCTCATCCTTAATGAGATTTGCCTTCACCTCTACCAAAACACCCGTCTGCTCAAACTTTTGCACCAGGTTTTCATTCCCAAGCGTCTCTGCGATATCCTCCGTACTTACCGCATAGTCTGACACATCAGTGACAACAGCCTCCATGTGACCATACTCCTGTCTGTTGTAAATTGAAGGATATATATTGACTTTCATGCCTGAACTCAGTGCTTTACCCTGCTCAATTGGCAAATAGAACAGGACTGCAGTGTCGTTAATATTGATTCCTTTTTGAAGTATTGTCGCAAGGGACTGCCCCGCTTGAATAACCTGATTTCTTTTTGCGCCAATTCTAATTACTTTTCCCTCGGCATAAGAGATGATATCAGCCTGCTTCAACTGCTGCTTATAGGTTTGAATCTGCTTTTCAACCAGTTGAACATCCTCATAGCTATCCATTTCCTCAGCTAAACTTTTATTCTGCTTTTCCAATTGAACTACACCAAACTCTAAGTATTCCTTCGTATGCTTACTCTCAGATAGCAAGGCCTGAGCCTGTTCGAAATCACGCCTTGTATAATCCAGCATTGCTTTGCTATCTAAAAATTCCTCTTCTGAAACTGCACCAGCATCATATAATTTGAGTTTCTTTTCAAATGTATCTTGGGCCCTAATAAAAATTGCTTTGGCATTTTCCGCTGCAAGAACATAATCCGATATCAAAAGCTGCTGTTTCTCAATTTCGCTTTGCTGCTTTTCAATTTCAATGATGTTATCATTAATTTGCCGACTATACTCATTATGCGTCTGGGTCTTCATTATATCGAGTTCTCTTTCAAGATCTTCAATCTTCTCTACCACATCACGCTGATCGATTCTCGCTATTACATCTCCAAAATTTACGTAATCGCCACGTTCGATAGTAACATCAGAAAGCACACCCGATGCAGCAGACTGAATGATTGCGGTGCCCCCGCTGCTCATTATAATACCCTGTCCATGATATTTTTTAGGGATTGTACCCATGACGCCCCATACCAATACTGATATTAAAATAATGGAAAAAAAGGCTATTCCCATCCACGAACGTCCCGATGTCAAACGTACCATTTTGTCCAGTTGTTCAGGTGAAGATATTTTATCAAGCGATGCCTGTCTGAATAAATCTTTCATGGATCCCACCTCATTCCACACTGTAAATGTACTGATATGCATTACTGTCTACAAACTTTAAAGCGATATGGTTCTCAGACATATCTCCATCTTCATTGAAACTGTAAGCCCCATTCACACCTTTGTAATTTACATTTTCAAGGAGTGCATCTCTTATGGCATTTCCACTTCCGACAGTCCCAGCAACCTCCATAGCTTCCTTAATCAGATAAATGCAGTCGTAGGCTTTCACAGCCCAATAATCTGGTTCGTGTCCATAGCGCAATTTGAAGGTTTCTACAAAATCTTCATAAACCATATTGTTACTGTTGTTGTTCAAAAGGCTCGTATAAATGATGTGCTCTGAATGATCTGCAAGGATATCTTTAAAGTAATCCACATCAAAGCCATCCGCCCCAAGTATCACCTGCACTGGATTGCGTTCCCTTATCCAGTTGATTACATTTTCGCAGTTTGTAACCGTACCAGCTATAAATACAGCGTCCATATCTCTATACAGCCACTTCTTATAACTCATTTCAAAATCGTCTTCGTTGGAAAAAATGCCATGACGATCAATCACTTCTATGCCTACTTCATTGCAGATTTTTTCAAATGCTTTTGATTGAATTTTTCCCGAAGTGGTTTCATCATAATAAACCGCGAGCTTGTCATACCCTCGCTCTAATGCGTAATCTGCAACACGCCGAGCTATGCCTTTGTCCGTTGTCGTTCCCCTGAAAATATGACTGTATCCCAGTTCTGTAAGCTCTGCTGCAGTTGCAACGGGCGCGATAAGTACTTTCTCACTAAGCTCATATGTCTGTGCAGCAGCAATCGTTGCCGCTGATGACCAATGACCGACAACTGCATGAATATTCGGATCATCTGCAAACTCCTGCGCTACATCAAGCGCTCTTGTCACATCGTCACCATCATCTCGAACTTCTGTACGCAGCGGAACACCTAATACTCCACCTTCAGAATTAATTTCATCTACCGCCATTTGAAGACCTTCAAAATAGTATGTATATGTTTCGAGGCGTTCCACAGGACCTGCAACTCCAATAATAGCTTCACCACTTACATTCGTTCCATTCCCAGTCAGATTGTTCAAGCTCAAAATTTCCGAATGCTGACCCCCGATGCCAAGTAACAGAAGGAATGCAACTGTAAGGCTTGCCACAATAGTATACTTTGTTTTATACTCCATTTTGATTCATCCCTCCTTTATTACCTAAATAGGATAATCACAACATCAAAATGCCGTAATTATCCTATTTGCGCATCCATGCCGTTATGTACTTTGAAGCTTGGTCTCATCTCACTTGACCAACATATTCAATTCCTTCCTAGTCATGAAAGATAGAAAGGCTTACGTAAATTCATGCAATATATGCCGTTCTGACCAAATGCTCAGTTATCCCAGCGTTTTCTGAAGTAAACTCATTCCAATCAGACCTACACCACCTACGAGCCGACCATGTAAATATCCTGCTTTACCTGAAATGCTCTGGTCATTTCCACCGCTCATACTGCCTGAGTCTTGACCTGTAAAGGTACTGCTTATCCCTCGCAAGGTTTCAGATACAAAATCATTGGCAAGTTCACCAAAAATCCCACCACCGCTCACTTGCTCAAGGTCGTCATCACTCAATTCACCATAGGCAGATTCGCCTGTATTTGCATAACGTTCAATCTCACTTATGTTTTCATGCACATACATGTTGCTGTCTTCGAGATACTGGACAAACTCCTGATATTTGAGTTCGTAACCCTGATTTTTTAAAAAGTCATATACGGCATCTGTATCATCAATGAGCATAAGCTTCGAAACCATTCCATCTGAAACGTTTTCTATAAGCTCATCATAGATATCTTTCTGAAGTTTTTGAATATTTTCAGAATATTGTTTTCCATTTTTTTCAGCAGTCGGCATATGATCCCCTCCTCATAGACTTCATCGTAAACTCAGTAATAAGTTAAACTATTACTTATATTTTATCATATAATCGTAGTATGATTACAATTTAAGGAAATCCACTTTGCAAATAATTCTTTGCAAATTAGATTTGCATATACAAAAAGTGATATACTTTATGTCATAGGAAATATAAAGAGGTTTGGCCAACGCTAATAATTACATCAGCATATTGTACATTTTCAGGAGGCTAATATGAAGGATAGATTAAAAAAAGAAAGTAAGTCATCCGAAGAATCTATGACCAATACCGAACTCTCTGATGACATACTTGAAAAAGTTGCAGGTGGTGCACCAGTTGCCGCTATTGTTCCAGAGTCTTTTGGTGATTCTCTGAATAAAAACTCCAAATCAAGTGTAGAGAAAAAGTGGGGTACCTTCGTTACTTACTTCGAGTACACCCCAAACTCTGACTAATCATTCGCTATAATCAAAATAAAGGAGCTGCTTAAGCAGCTCCTTACAGGTTGTCGACAAAGTCGACAAGATGACAGACTGTAGAAAACTTCGAAAGACCAGGCGCGGATAAAATCCGCTCTGTGAGCGTACTAAGCGTACGTGATCAGATCGGATTTTATCCTGCAACGCAGTATTTCGGAGTTTTTCTACAGTCTGAAAGGAGCTGCTTTGGCAGCTCCTTATCAATGTACTTATATTATATGGACTCGACAATTTCTACGATTGCATCCTTGATTGCCGCAATTTTGACACGTACAGCTTCTTTCGATTCAGATTTCACGGAGAAATAGAACTTGATTTTAGGCTCAGTCCCCGATGGTCTGATGGCAAACCAGGAACCATCCTTGAGGAAGTACTTCAGGACATTGGACTTTGGAAGACCTGTTCCCTCTTCGAGACAGTCCAGAACATGGTCAATTTCAACACCTGCCACTTGACTTGGACCGCTGTTACGCATATGATCCATGATCTGTGCGATTTTCTCCATACCTTCTTTGCCTTTCATCGTCATGGCAATCAGGTCTTCAAGGTAGTAACCCACCTCTTCAAATATTTCATCCAATCTGTCAAGCAGCGTCTTTCCAACCGACTTGTAATAGGCTGCCATTTCGGCCACCATCATCGTGGAAACAACAGCATCCTTATCTCTTACATCTGTTCCGATCAGGTATCCATAGCTTTCCTCATAGCCCATGATGAAGCTATGAGAACCCGTCTTCTCGAATTCTCTGATTTTTTCCCCGATAAATTTGAAACCAGTAAGCGTACTCATAGCACCTACACCGTATTTCTTTGCAATCGCTTCACCAATCGTAGAGGTGACGATTGTATTGATAATCACTGGGTTTTCAGGCAGTTCAGTCATCGATGACAAAACATAGTCCACAAGAAGAGCGCCTGTCTGATTGCCATTAAGCAGCTCATAGCGACCATCGTGTTTTGCCATAACCCCTACTCGGTCGCAGTCAGGATCTGTTGCAACAATTACGTCAGCATCCGCTTCTTTAGCATATTTTACACTGAGATCAAAGGCATCCGGTTCTTCCGGATTCGGAAGACGCAGTGTGGAAAACTCACTATCAGCCACCATCTGCTCTTTTACTGGAATGAAACCGGTGTATCCTGTTTCATTAAGAACACGCTCCACAGCGCGTGCGCCGGTTCCGTGAAGCGGACTGTATACGATTTTCAGGTCTGCCTTGACTTCGGCTGGCAAGTCACGCTTGATATGGGTTTTGATCATTTCCACATAAGCCGTATCTTGAACATCGTCAAGAACAACAAGCATGCCTTCAGATTTGGCCTGGAACTCATCCATAAATCGGATAGTTTCAAAATCTGTAATTGCATTAACAGCATCAACTACCATATCAGCGAATTCAGGCACCAGCTGACAGCCATCATCGCCGTAAATTTTGTATCCATTGTAATCTGGTGGATTATGACTGGCAGTTACAACAACACCTCCAGAAGCCTTCAGGTTCCGTACCGCAAAGGATAACTCCGGTGTTGTTCTAAGGCTGTCGAATATGTAGGCCTTAATACCGTTTCCAGCCATAACAAGAGCCGTTTCAAGGGAAAACTCAGGAGACATCCTTCTTGAATCATGTGCAATAACCACACTCAGTCCCTCTGATTTTCCTGCCATTTTAATTAGAAAATTTGCAAAGCCCTGACTCGCCTTGCGAATAATGTATTTGTTCATTCTGTTTCGACCTGCGCCAATGACACCACGCATGCCGCCAGTTCCAAATTCAAGATCCTTGAAAAATCTATCTTCAACTTCCTTCTCATCATTTCCAATCGCTTTCAGCTCATCCTTGAAGGCTTCATCAAAATAAGGATTTGCCATCCAGGCTTCATAATGTTTTTTGTAATCCATATTCAAACTCCTTTTCATAGAATCTATCATAAAAGTATGCCACTAGACTTATTACCCATTCTAAAAGGGTCTTACACAGTGCAAGTACCCAATTCCAAGTATACCATATTGTACAAATTTTCTTGAATGAATATCCTGTTAAACTTCTGAATATCTTGCCGTGATTACATTTAAAAAAAGATGCCTGTCTTTCAAATTGAAGGACAGGCATCTTTGCCATGCTATTAATTCTTAGTTTATCAAACCGTTGTAAGTGAGTATGCTTCTGATCAGTACTGCGGCTTCAGCACGTGTCAAAAGGCCTTCTGGATTGATTTGACCATCGAATCCACTTACCACACCACACTCAACAAGGCCTGCCGTTGCATTTTGAGCCCAGCCAGCCACTTCATCTTGGTCAGCAAATGCGGACAGAATATCAGAAGCTGTGACTTCAACCGGCACATAGCCCGCAATTTTCATTGCGTTGTAGGCGACTGCAAAAGCTTCCTCACGCTTGATATTTTCAAGTGGCTTAAAGGTATTGTCTGGATATCCTGAAATCAGACCATACGCATTTGCGCTTGAAACCGCATCCTGGTACCAATCCGATTCAGAGATATCTTCAAATGTGCTGGATTCCTGGTCAGGTCGCAGGATTCCAAGTCCTTGAACTACCATAGCTGAGAACTCAGCCCGTGTTACTCTGTCATCCGGCTTGAATACATTCTCACCCTTGCCGCTGACAACCAGTCTGGAACCCAAATCATTAACCGCATCCTTGGCCCAGTGGCTTGACATATCTTCAAATTCGACTGAATTCCAAATAACTGTATAAACAGAATTGGTCAGAGAATTTATGACTGCCTTGTAAACCCCATCAACCACTTCAACAGCTGTTGGAATATGGGAGTAGGATCCATCGTCATTGTAAATGACAGCAGTCGTGATTTGTGTACGATCTGTCATATCCGGCAAATCAATGCGGCGTTTGACAAACTCGCTGAACTTCTCAACCTCTACAGTTTTTGTGATTCCACTCCTGTTTGTAGCTGTTGCTTCAACTTTGAAGGCTACTGGCGCAGCCAACATTTTCATTGTAGTACCCAGTTTACTCTGGATTTCTGCAATTTTTGCATTTTCAACCTTTTCAACGGAAACATTAACCTCGATGTCCACTAGGTTGTTCTCATCGACTTCGAGAAGTCTGGCTACATTGACAATTTCAAACTCCTTGGCAGGAATGACATATTCCGCATCTCCAGACTCTATAGATAGGTCGAATGCATTATCTTCCATGAGCTTGATAATATCGCCTGTCAATCCAACTTTTACATTGTCCACATCCGATTCGCTGATTGGAACCTGAATGATGTTTTCAGCGGTCGCTGTTTGTGTTATAACCGCTTTGATTTCAGCTTCTATCACATCGCGTACAACAGTGATCTCAGCTGATTTCCTATCAGCACTCTCAGTGATTGTCTCAGTACCTGCAGATTTCGGCTGTCCATTGACAATAACCGTAACCGTATTGGTTCTTTCATCTGTTTCTGTCGGTGTCGTTTCTCTCGTAGTACCAGTCCTGCTGCTACTGCTTCCAGATTCAGCTTTAAGACGCTGTATTGTCAGCTCATATGTTCCTGTTGTTACACCGTCCTCAGCCACTACATCCACATCAATGACATTTACACCATATAAGAGGTTTATAGTCTGTGAAACGCCACTTGCAACTGTTACACCTGCGATTTCAATTTTCGATACAGGTATGTCCGCAAATGCCGTAGCACTTATGGTAATCTGACTCAGCTTCGTACTGCCCATATCGTAGGAACGGACACCCGAATCAAATCCACTTACACCATTTCCGCCAGTTGCAGTAACATCACTTAGGACAGCCTCATCATAGAGCTTGTAGACCACCAGTGTATATTTTTTTGTAGTTACGCCGTCTTGGGCAGTCACAAGGATATCGAATGTGTTTTCACCGTTTTCAAGATTTACAGTAATCCAGCCATCCGTATCTACAGCTTGTGCATTCACCGTAACCGTTGAATACTGATCCGGTGAAGCGTAAGCTCGGATATCAATCTGACTGTCAACGACATCACTTACAGTATAGCTTGTGCGCGATGCGCTGAATGTCTCATTGAGACCATATGTCTGCGCATCCAAATCTGATAGGTCTGCGCCTATGACCATTGACCATTGTGCATAAAGCGTCATATCCATTGCAGGCATGGTATCTGATACGACATCCCAAAGCTCTGAGAATACTGAGTCTCTATACCAGGCTCCAAAATCATAGCCACTTCGAACTGGCGTCCCAGGATTCACTTTATCGCCATAGGTGACAGTGATTGACGAACCGCTTGTCGTTTCATAACCATAATTCAAAGTAACTGTGTACTGATTGATCTGCCATTTCGCATAGAGGGTCAGATCATGTGCTGGCATGGTGTCGTTTTCAAAATCGACCGCGTCTGCATAGGCGCTGTCATAATACCAGCCTCCGAAACTATATCCTTCTTTTTGAGGTTCGGTCGGCTCTGGTATCTGTGTCAGATAATCTGTCATAGCTGCAGATGGTGAAATTACATCCACGCCTGCACTGTAGGTGATTGTGTATGGGTTCACACCCCACTTCGCATAAAGTGTCAGAGCACTTGCTGGCATGGTGTCTGTCATAAAGCTCACTGAATGCGTAAGCGCTTGATCATAATACCAGCCGCTGAAGGTGTATCCCGCACGTACAGGATCCTGCGGTTCATAAAGCGCATTGCCGTAGGTCACCTGTATCGAAGATGGTGTTGTAATATCATAGCCGTCATCGAAGCTTAGGGTATACTTACTATCCATCCATGCCGCATAGATCGTTAAGTCAGATGCTGGCATGGTATCACTTGTAAAATCAACAGGGTTGCTTAAGGCTTCATCATAATACCAGCCAGTCAGGATGTACTCTGAAGTTTCCGGATCCGTCGGTTTTTGAAGTAAGGCTGTATACTCCAGAGAAATCGACGCCGGTGATGTGACATCCAGGACAGGATCATAGTTGAGGGTATAACTTGCCAAGTCCCATTGTGCATAAAGGGTTACATCATCATCTTCAATCCCAAGCACACTGATGGCTGAGTGCGTTGTGCCGGTTCCAATCGCACTGGAATTCCATCCGGCAAATGTATACCCGGTTCTTGCCATTGATTTCCCACTACCAAGAACGACCGCCTGAGCACCAGAAAGATACCCGTTATTGTCTACAGGTGACAGTCCAGAGTCATTGCCGTTTCCATCGTAGAGAACTGAATAGCGCGGTGCAAGTACCCACTTTGCGTATAGGGTCACGTTGCTGTCTGTCATTGGAATTGCAAGACCTGGCGCAAGATTTTTCCCACTCCCATCAGCAGAGGTGTTCCAACCCGCAAAGAGATAGCCTGTTTTGGCAAGAGCCCCTGAATTTCCATATATGGTCACTGTTGCATCTTCAAGATATGTGTTTGAATCAACAGGTACAAGACCACTTTCATTGCCATTTCCATTGTAGGTTATGGTATAGGTTGGAAGTGCAGACCACTGTGCATACAGCGTTATGTTTGCCGAACCCATAGCGTAAGTGTCCTCAGCCTCATACAAGGTTCCGCTTCCATCGCTCTCCGTATTCCAGCCATCGAACGCATAACCTGTCTTTACAAGCTGATCGGATTTTGCCTGTACTGTGACCGTCTCATTTTGAAGATAGAGCCCTGTATCTTCAGGTACTGCACCTGACTCTTCTCCATTTCCATCATAGGATACCCTATAGGTCGGCAGCGGAGTCCATTGTGCATAGAGATCAATGTTGGCACTGCCCACCCCTATGCGCTCTGAAGCTTTGTAGAAGCTGCCATCAAGGCTGCTTGAAGTATTCCATCCGATAAGCTCATATCCATAGCGTATCAGGTTGCCTTCATTTTCCTGTATGAACAGAGGATCGCCTTCCAGGTAGGAGGTTTCGTCAACTGGAACACTTCCATTTTCTGCACCGTTTCCATGATAAGTCACAGAATAAGTTGGCAGCTGATTCCAGTTAGCATACAGAGTAATATTTGCATCTTCCATCTCAATTTCATAGCCACTTGTATAATTCGTACCACTACCATCACTCAGGGTATTCCATCCCGCGAAAGCATAGCCAGCTTTAGTCAGACTGCCTGTATTGTTCAAGACTGTAGCTGTTTCACCAGGCAAATAGCTTGTATCGTTCATGGGTCTGCTTCCAGAGTCACTGCCATTGTCATCATAAACGATAGAGTAGCGTGGCAGTGGCGTCCAAATCGCGTAGAGTGTTTCATTGCCACTATCCATGGTGAACGTCTGACCAACTCTATAGACAGTTCCCGATCCATCTGCCTGCGTGTTCCACCCGTCAAAGTCATATCCGTATCTTGCAAGGGTGCCCGGATTGCCCTGAACCGTCACAAGCGACGAAGCATAGTAGCTGTTATTATCCTGAGGCAGATTTCCACTCAATGCGCCATTTTTATCATAGGTGAGACTGTAAGTCGGAAGTGCCTCCCACTGAGCATAAAGTACAAGTGCAGTCGTACCCATATTCAGCGTGTCTCCGATTGTGTATCCTGTTCCAGTCCCTGCGGCCTCGGTATTCCAGCCTGCGAACCTGTAACCTGTTTTTGAAAGATTGTCCGGATTGCCTTGAATGCTGACAGCCGCACCCTCAATATAGTCATTGTTATCAAGCGGTTCTTCGCCGCTTTCGTTGCCATTGCCGTTGTAAGTCACACGGTAGGTCGGAATCAGTTCCCACTCCGCGTACAGCGTCAGATTCTCAGAAGGCATTGAAAGACTTGCCTCAAGTGCAAAGTGCGTTCCCGTTCCATCTGCTTCTGTATTCCATCCTATAAAGGTATATCCTGATTTCTGAAGATAGACCTGACGATCTAGGACACGTACGCTTTGTCCCTCTAGATAATGGGCATCGTCGCTAGGCAGGGTTCCCGCTTCGGCCCCATTTCCATCATAGGTCACTGTATAAGTCGGAAGTGCTGTCCAGCTTGCATAAAGCGTTACATCGGACGTATCCATTGTATGGACATCATCCTTCTGATACATAGTGCCCGTACCGGCAGATGAAGTGTTCCATCCTACAAAGGCATACCCTGTCTTGACCAGATTACCTGTATTGCCAGAAACAGTCACATCAGCACCTTCCAGATAGTCATTTCCATCTGTTGGTACCGTACCGCTCTCACTGCCATTGGCATCATAAGTCACACGCATGGTTGGAAGCGCTGTCCACTTGGCGAAGAGTGTCATATCTTCCGTTACAGTCACATCAGACGAAACGGCATAATCTGTTCCATATCCATCCGTAGCAGTATTCCAACCTTCAAAACTGTATCCGGCCTTCACCAAATTGCCTGTGTTGCCTAGGATCTCAGCCATATTCCCGTAATTGTAATTTTGGTCATCTGTTGGGGCTAGTCCCGCATCAGCACCGTTTGAGCTGTATGACACATGATAATCAAGGGCTAACCATTTCGCATAAAGGCTTCGGCTTTCCTGAACTGTATCATTGTCAAAATCCCACTCCGAATTCAACGTCGCATCTGCATACCACCCTGCGAAGGCATATCCTGCACGAACAGGCTGAACCGGTTCTGAGATGACCGCATCAGCATATGCAAGACTTTCTGCAACTGCAGTACCGCCATTTGAATCATATGAAACTGTATATTGCACCGGCTCACCGCGCAGAACACTGATGGTATAGGTTTTCTCAGACCCATCCTGTGCTGTAACCAAGATAACAATTTCATTTAGTCCCGATGAAAGTGCAATAGCTTGTGAGGTATCTCCGCTGGATAGCGCCGCATTATTAACTGTCATGGTTGCTTCTGTACTTTCAAGTGTCGGTGTCAGGGTGATGCTCTCTACATCACTTGACACAGAAGCGCTGTATCCCGTTATGGCACTTGTAACACTTGGTGCCAATGTACCTGATGAGATATCCAGACCTACAATGTTATTGTTGTCGGCCAGGACATTGGTAACCACACCATCTACAAGACTGGACTGGTAAGTGCCGACTTGTCCGCTTGGTCCGCGTCGGTTAGGAAGCAGGACAATTGCATCCGCATCCCCCGATGCCGGAAACTCGTAATAATCAACGCCTTCCGTACCTCCAGGAGATGGATTGTCACCCGTACTCCATCCCATTCGCGCAGCACCACTTGAACCGCCATACTCAAGATTCTCATAGATAATCTCGATACTCATGTTGTCGCCGCCGATATTATGCAGACGTACCTGGAAGGCAGCAGCACCAGTAGTGGATGAGCTATATGCAGAAACATCGTCCCAGGTTACAGTAAAAATCTTATTTTCTGTATCGAAGTCATAATATACGCGGTTACTTCCCGTAGAATGCCCAACCAGATTACCTGCTTCATCATACTCGTTGGTAATTCCCTGAGCCGAACGACTTACATCAATATCTGTCCAGAACGGCGCGATAATCGGACTGGTCGCTCCTGCAATACCTGTTGGTGTAAATGAACTGTGAGACCCATCACCAATATTTCCAAAATGAAGGGCGCCATTGATATTGATATCGACTTGCGTGTACACGCTGCTCCCAAACTCAACCCCCTCAGGGAAGACTGACGTCAGGTCAACTGTTTTGAAATAGTCGTCGTCAACTGACATGGTATATTCACCAAACCCCTTTGTGCCTCCAAGGCCATTGACTAGGGCTCGTGGTGTCTCATATTCGTCATAAATGGTAATGTCGTTTGAATCCCATTGCTGACCACTTGTCACTTCCGTTCCAGCTATGGAAATATTGGCATCGCCCACAGCATCTGTTATGTTGTTGTCATAATCAAAGGCGAGGACAATTGTCGCTTTTGTTGAATCGATATAATTAACCGAATCGATGGATACACCCGCAGGGAAATTATTGAGTGTCAGATTTGCAGGATCGATGGTAGTGTCCACAAAGGTATCCGAATCCAGGTTCATGACAATCTGCACACCATCAATATTGGATTCTTCAATGAGACTCTCAGGAATCAATGTCAGTCCACGAATCTTGTCCGTCGTAAAAGAAACCGAATCGCTGTATGCCACACCAATTTCATTTTCCGCAAAGGCACGTGCAATATAATCTGTGTTCTGTGTGAGTCCAGTAGCCGTTGCGCTGATTGAACTCGAACTGCTGTACCAAGAGTCATAACTGTTCGACTCAAAAGTCGTCGCACTGCTAAATGTCGTATCAGCAGCCAGAGTCACTTCAATACCCTTGTTGGATACACTTGTTCCGCCTGTTTGGGCATAGGCATTCAAACTGACAGAAGTACTGCCCGCACTATACGGTACATTCATGGTAATGACCAGTTCAGGGATGCGCTTAAAAACTTGGGATGTATCTGAAATCGCATAGAGGGCCCCACTCTTATATGCAGCATCAATCAGCTTGACTGTAGCATCGGAATTATCATCAAATTTTACATATTCCTGTTCCCAGCTTGTTCCGTCAGAGGATGCCACCACATAGGATTTTCCTGTGCTGATATTCTTACCTGTCAGAACTGCAGTTCCGCTCAAATAGTCAAAATCACCGATTTCAACGCTTTCACTTGCAAGTGCAGCTGTTGAAACGGAATAAGTTCCCGATCCAGAACCTTTTGATATTCTCGTAGTTCCACCGTCAGAGCCTGCTATGTATTGGTCTGCAGACCACGATGTTATCTTTTGAGAATTGGTCGACAGAGCATCCGTTTCCCACGCTGTATCAAAGCTTGTACCCGTATGGATCGTTCCAGCCTTATCGACGATTATGTATTTGCCGCCGTAGTATGTCATATCTGCAATACCAGCACTTATAAAGGCCTCATGGGTATCTGCCAAATGATATCCGCTCGCGTCAACACTAATTTCATATAAGGTTCCGGAATCCGTTGCAAGGACCATATGTCCAGGTGTATCTGATGACCACCAGCTCGAATAATAGACCTGTGTTTCTACACCGGCCACTATGGGGCTATTCAGATTATCAATTACCGATGTCCGCGTAGATGACCCATCGTATTTATCAAGCCCGTAATTACCGCTGGATCCAAAGCCCATGTAAATATTGGATCCTATGTAATCAAAATAATTGATTTCTTCATCGGTCTCTATTGATACAGATTTTTCGGACCACGTAGTAAAATCACTTGAATACATGACCTTTGTATCTCCTGTAGACTGTTCTGTCCCAATGAGATAGGCCCTGCTCGTGTTCGCAGCAAGGTATTCTACACTCGAAAGCGTTGATAGATTCGTACCAACTTCCTTCCATATGCTGTTCCCTACAGGAATCGTTGCCAGAGAGAAAACTGGCATCGGCAGCATGTTTACAAGGATTGCCACTATACAAATATACGACAGCATCCTTCTCTTCATAAGATTACGCCCCTTTCGATGTCTCTTATTGCCCCCCATATTCATAGGCCATTTGTACTATGCACACACATTACCTTCTTAGTATACACTTAATACTTGTAATTGCATATTATCATAAATCGTAAATTTGAAAAGTAAAGAAGTATTTGCATTTACATACCCTCCAAATTACAACTCACTCTTTATCACTACAAGAAAAGACCAGCTTCACACTAAGGCGAAACTGGTCTTCCTGCTTTAAGTCATTTTCATATTTTTATTCAGGCTGATCGACAATCCCGAACATGATGGTGCCTTTGCAAGCCACCTTGCCGTCGACATAAGCGACTGCAGCACCCTTGCCGATACCTCTTCTCATGGACTCAATTTCCACTTCCATTCTGAGCGTATCGCCTGGTGTAACCTGCTTTTTAAAGCGCACACCGTCAATACCGGCAAAAACAGCGAGCTTGCCTTTGTTTTCTTCAAGGCTCATCAGCGCCACACAGCCTACCTGTGCAAGGGCTTCAACAATGAGTACGCCGGGCATCAGCGGATTTCCAGGAAAATGCCCTTGGAAGAAGGGTTCATTCGCAGTAACATTCTTTATTCCGACTGCCTTTGTGCCCGGTTCAACCTCAAGAATACGGTCTACCAGAAGAAAAGGATAACGGTGTGGAATCAGTTTTTGAATTTCAATTGTATTTAACATATTGCGCCTCCATTAATACCAGTTTTTATTACCTGGTGCTATTTATTGTATTATACCTGAAAATCCGCAAACTCTCCACCCTTGGTTTGATAATACGGTATGTGTCTCTTCAGTTTTCATGGATATTTGTAATAATATTTTCCACTTCTGCCACTTGATCAGTATCACTACAATAAAAGAGGACGCTGTTTCTGCGTCCTCATGAATTCTTATCCTTTTATATCTACCGATGTCTGTTCATCGTCGTCTTCAGTATCTGCTTCACCGGATGCGACTTCACTCTTTGATGAAATACTGTATTGCTTTGACATCTGCTTGTAAATAAGGTCTGCCATACCGATGCCTTTTCCTGATGCTATTTCATCGGAAAATTTTTCATCGAGCATGCTTTCATACATGCCCCTGGCATGGGATTTCTCTGTAAGACCTTCACCCCACTCAGATGACTTTCGCATAGACTTGAAAATTTCGTTGATAAAGAATGCTTCAAACTGTTGAGAAACCTTCTTAAGCTCCTCATCATCGCCCTCTTCCTGAGCCTTTTCAAGCGCATCGGAAAATGACTTGATTTTCTCATCATCCTGTGTGCTTGAAACCTTTGTGCTGACATCAGATGTCAATAAGGAAGAACTATCTATTCTCATGTCTGCTCACCTCTATCGCTTCAGATTACTTGCAAGTTCAAGCATGCTGTCCGCTGTCTGGATTGTCTTTGAGTTGACTTCATATGCTCTTTGAGCAGTAATCAGATTGATCATCTCTTCAACAACATCCACGTTGGACGTCTCAGTATAACCCTGCCAGATTTCAGCCTCACCGTCTTGAACCGTGATTGCCTCTCCCGAAGCAACCGTTTCCTGATAAAGATTGCTGCCTTCACCTTCAAGTCCAGGTGCGTTTACAAACTTGACCACCATGAGTTTATCTATAAATTCTGCTTCTTCCGAATCATTTCTGTAAACAGAAATATTCCCATTCTTATCAATATCAACCGATCTGACGTCTTCACCAAGATCGATGTCGCCGCCTTCACCCTGTACATAATACCCTTCGGCAGTTGTCAGAAATGCTGTACCATCTGTAACACTGATTTTAAAGCTGCCATCACGTGTATAGCGCGGTTCATCATTCTGATTGTTGATTACGAAGAAGCCGTCGCCATTGATTGCTACGTCAAGCTCGCCTTCAGTCTGTTCGAAGTTTCCGTTTGTAAACGAACGGGATGTAGCTGCTGGTAGGACTCCATGACCAATTTCCAGACCCACAGGACGTCCCTCACCTTCAAGGTAGTTGTCACTGGACATCTGCTCGTACATCATGTCTTTGAATTCCAGACGCTGTTTTTTGTAGCCCGTTGTATTTACATTCGCAAGATTGTTTGAAATTGTATCGATTTTAAGTTGTAGCCCCTTCATGCCTGAGGCTGCTGACCACATTGCCTTCATGGATTACCCTCCTCGCTAACCTACGGTACCTATGGTATTGACAGTTTTCTCTAAGATACTGTCGTGTGTCAGGATGACGCGCTGACTGGCTTCGTAGTTTCGCTGCAGTGTCATCATGTTTATCATTTCAGTTATTGCATCTGCATTGGATTGCTCTTCAAAATACTGATGCACTCTGCCATCAAACTCAATTTCTTCTCCAGCAGGATCGTCTTTGATTCTATAAAAATTACTGCCGACCTTTTCAAGGTCACCTTTGTTTGATACATCTTTTATTAGGAATTTATCAACAATTTCATTGTCGACAATGATTTCACCAAACTCATTTGTCGCCACATCTGTATCTTCAAGTGTAATATTTCCATTAAAACCCTGTACAGCATAGCCTTCTTGAGTGACCAGGGTTCCATCTCCGTTCAACTTGAAATGTCCGTCACGTGTGAGAAGTTCCCCGTAGAGTGTGTCGATAGTAAAGAAACCATCACCTTCAAGTGCAAAATCGAGGGAATCATCCGTTCTAACCATCTGTCCCTGTGTAAAATCTGTAAACACGCGGTTGAGCTTTACACCTGCTGTCAGGGTCCCAACGACATCCTGGTTTGCTGAAGTGATCAGACTGTCTACTGCGCTACCATTGACAAGTACATTGCCGCTTTCATCAATCGTATAATCCACATCGGAGCCAACCTGAATTGTTTTTCCACTGGCACCGACGAGTCTGTCGCCCAGATTCCAGTTCTTTGTGTCGTCACTGTTCAAATAGTATGTTGAGAGATAGCCTTCTTCATCCACTGAAAACCGCACATCTTTATTGTGGCTGATTCCAGTATCCGTACTGATTCTAAAAAAACCATTCTGCGTAGACGCTTCATAGTTTTCACCGTTTTTCGAGAACTCAATCGTAGAAAGCGGTCCTTCGGTTGTATAGCGTGAGCCATTGAACTTCGCCATGAGCACATCGTTGAAAGACTCCGTGATTACATCGTCTTTTTTGAAGCCTGTCGTGTTGATGTTGGCGATATTGTTACTGATCGCATCTATACGTCTTGTGTTTGTTACGAGTGAAGTTCCTGAAATATATAAGCCACGGATCATGGAAAAAAGCCTCCCGTCAATAATCATTCATAATCTCACCATGATTATCGGACGAAAGGCCTCATATCTTTAGCAGTTTTATTGGATTTCACACGTTTTTTCACATTTCATTATGAAACCTTCATTTGCCCGCATTAAAATCTTGAACAAAAGCGTCCACAGATCTTTCCTCAATACGTGTCTCACTATGTCCTTGCTTCGCAAGATGCCTGATTATAAAGCGTTCAAGAAATCCCATCCTGTCAAAATCATACGCATATCCGAAATAAGCTTTCAGTCCGGCGTGCGCAACAAGATCCTCTGGAAGGGCGTTTTTCACAACATCCAGTGCTGTAGCACCGTCAGCACCTACTGCAAAAATACTAAATCTTTTAGATTTAAGCAGCTCCTGATATTTCATGCAGAAATCAAGAACTGAATTGTTCATTCTTCCATAGTAAATCGGAGACCCTACGATAATGTTGTCATAGCGTGTCAGATCCACCGTATAATCTCTGTCGCAGATCTGAGCGGAAACATTGCCCTTTAACTGATCGGACAGGAGCTCCACTATTTTTTGCGTAAATCCATTCCTGCTGGCATATACAATCAGCGTATTCATTATGCACGCCTCCCATATCTTTACGTGTCACCGCAGTCATCACTTGCTTATACTTCTTCCTATTTCCATTAAACAATTTTTTTCTTTCATTTCACTGAGACTCAGATTAAAATTTTCTAAGAAAAAGTCAAATTTCAGCAATGCCCGAGCAGTCAACGGCTGTACTTGTCGCTAATTGTGCCAAATACAAGCATAAAAAAACGCCCAACTCTGTGCAATTGGGCGTTTGTTTTATGTTTTTGCTTTACTTTGTCTTTTGGAGACATCTAGTAAGCACGTGCGTTTTTTCGGTTTGTAATCATGGATTTTTCCAGGACGTCCAGGTGCTCTAGGGACATGCCTGTTCCTTTTGCGACGCAAGAGATTGCATCTTCAGCAATATATGTAGGAATGCCTGTTCTTTTTTCCAGAAGCTTGTTGAGTCCATGCAGCAGGGCACCGCCACCTGTCATGACAATACCTCTTGAGCTGATGTCAGATGCAAGCTCAGGTGGTGTCTTTTCAAGAACCGCATGCACAGCATCACTGATTGCATTTACAGGCTCATGCAGGGCCTCAAGCATTTCGTCGCTTGTTACTGTAATGTTCTTTGGAAGACCTGTAATCAGGTCACGACCTCTACAGTCCATTTTTATTGCCTTAGGACGTGGTGATGCCGTACCGATATTGATTTTAAGCTCTTCTGCAGTGCGCTCACCAATCAGGAGATTATGCGCCTTGCGCATATACTTGATGATTGCTTCGTCGAACTTGTCACCAGCTACCTTAATCGATTTACTGACTACAATGCCGCCCAGTGAAATAACTGCGATGTCAGCAGTACCACCACCAATATCAATCACCATATTTCCGTCAGGCTTTGTGATATCAAGACCAGCACCGATTGCCGCAGCAATTGGCTCCTCAATCAGGAATGTACGTCCGCCGCCCGCTTCCATTGTCGCGTCTATAACTGCACGCTTCTCAACTTCAGTTACGCCGCTTGGTACACACACAATAATCTTCGGCTTGAAGAAACGTCTTCTGCCACAAGTCTTGTTAATGAAATGTCTGAGCATGCGCTCTGTAACCTCGTAGTCAGAAATAACACCATCTTTAAGAGGGCGCGTCGCTACGATGTTGCCAGGCGTACGTCCTAGCATTTTTCTCGCTTCAGCTCCAACAGCCAAAACCTTATCTGTATTTCTATCAATTGCAACAACCGATGGTTCTTGTAGAACTATTCCCTTGCCCTTTATGTAGACAAGAACGCTGGCTGTTCCCAAGTCGATTCCTATTTCAGCACCAAATCCGAACATCCCGATCCACCTTCCGCGTCATAACATCTTATATTCAGTCATATCCGTATTTCATAACCACGTGCGCCAGTCTTTACTCACTGACTCTTCTGATTCGTGCGCCTACCGCTCTGAGTTTTTCCTCAATACGCACATAACCCCTGTCGATATGACGGATTTCACTCACTTCTGTCTCGCCTTCCGATACAAGACCAGCCAGAATAAGTGCTGCCCCTGCTCTTAGGTCTGTCGCCTTTACTTGAGCGCCTTGAAGTTTTTTCGTGCCTAAAATGACCGCACTATGGCCTTCAATCTTAATATTTGCGCCCATTCTGTTCAGCTCTGCAACATGCATAAATCTGTTTTCAAAAACCGTCTCATTAATTACGCTGGTACCTTCAGAAAATGCCATTAGGGCCATAAACTGAGCCTGCATATCCGTTGGGAATCCAGGGTAAGGCAGTGTCGTAACATCAACTGAGGATAAGTCAGCAGTCCCTTTCACGCGGATTGCATCATCATACTCTTCAATGGTCACATTGCATTCTCTCAGTTTTGCGATGATTGGCTTCAGATGACTCGGAACCACATTTTCAATCATCAGGTCCCCGCCTGTAATCGCGGCAGCAACCATGTATGTACCTGTTTCTATACGGTCTGGTATCACTTCGTGATTTGCGCCAGAAAGCTTTTCAACCCCTGTAATTCTGATTGTGTCTGTTCCAGCACCCTTAACCTTTGCACCCATCTTGTTCATGAAGTTTGCAAGGTCTATGATTTCAGGCTCCTCGGCCGCATTTTCAATAGTTGTCTGGCCTTCAGCAAGGGCTGCAGCCATCATGATGTTGGCAGTAGCACCAACACTCGGATAATCCAGATAAATCTCAGCACCCTTAAGTCTGCCGTTTGATTTTGCTTCAACATAACCATGTCCAAGTTCAACCTCAGCACCAAGTGCTGTAAAGCCTTTCAGATGAAGATCAATCGGTCTCGCACCAATGGCACAGCCACCTGGTTGAGAAACACGCGCCACACCATATCTGGCAAGCAGCGGACCCATGACATAAAACGATGCGCGCATCTGCTGTACAAGTTCATATGGCGCCTCATGGCTCACCAAATCAGCTGCATTAATTCTCATTGTCACATCATCTTTTTCAATCTTTGCGCCCAGAACGGTCAACAGATTGGCCATAACACCCACATCTTTCAGCGCAGGTACTTCATCTATCACACAAGGCTCGTCTGTAAGCAGCGTGGCTGGCAAAAGTGCAAGCACAGAGTTCTTTGCTCCATCAACCTTGATTGTTCCCTTTAAAGGTCCACTCTTTTCTACTATGAACTTTGACAATGTTAACCTCCTTGTCGCGCAAATCCAATCTTTGTTGCATTTGGGACTAACCCTAATTTCGGAATATGTTTCAACGGCATTGCCGTATAAAATCAATACACATACGCTGCACAGTCAAAAAATCAACAGTCACAAATCTGCCTCAAATACTTGAAAGTACTGGTTTCTGCTCATTTTTAGACTCCACATCTACTTTATTATATATCAAAAGGTTTTTAAACTCCACTGTTTGCAATCATTTTTACTGAATTTTATCTTTTTTGTCACCACCACGCGACGCTACGATATTCGTTTATAAAATTTCACGTTAAAAATACAATGAATCTTATAAATATGGAATTTAATTTCAAGTCCGACAGCGCAACATTTTCTTCGCGTTTTTGGTGTAATTTATAAGTTTAATTCGCCCTTTCGAATTCCATCTTTTCATATCTAGCTTACCGGAGCAACCTGCGGTTGCTCTCGGCGCTGAGTATCTACCTCCAGATTATTACTTCAGTTTAGTTAAGAGAACCGGAGCAACCTGGCGGTTGCTCTCGGCGTTGAGTATCTACCTTCAGATTATTACTTCAGTTTAGTTAAGAGAACCGGAGCAACCTGGCGGTTGCTCTCGGCGCTGAGTATCTGCCTTCAGATTATTACTTCAGTTTAGTTAAGAGAACCGGAGCAACCTGGCGGTTGCTCTCGGCGCTGAGTATCTGCCTTCAGATTATTACTTCAGTTTAGTTAAGAGAATCGGAGCAACCTGGCGGTTGCTCTCGGCGCTGAGTATCTGCCTTCAGATTATTACTTCAGTTTAGTTAAGAGAACCGGAGCAACCTGGCGGTTGCTCTCGGCGCTAGTCGCGCCTTATAAAAATATAAAAAGAGACCCCCAATTTTGTGCGAGCACAATTGGGGGTCTCTTTTTATATTTTTGCATTGCTTTGTCTTTTTCAACTATTCAACACTTTGTCCTGCTACGCGCAGACGGTTGATTGCTTTACCTAGAGCTGCTTGCGCACGTGCAACGTCAATTTCCTTGTCGTTGCCGTCAATGCGGCCTCTTGCTCTCTGGTATGCACTCTTTGCACGATCAACATCGATATCGTCAGCCCACTCCGCTGCATCTGTCACGATGACAACTCGGTTTTCGTCGACAGTCAGGAACCCTCCAGCACATGCTGCTTCCTGGAACGCACCGTCCTTACGAATTCTGATTTTGCCAACCGATACAGGTGCTACAAGCGGTTCATGGTCATTCAAAATACCCATGTCACCTTCTGTTGTACGGACAATGCACATTTCAGTCTGACCTTCGAAAAATTTCTGGTCAGGCGTTACAATTTCAAGATCGTAAAGTGAAGCCATACATAACACCTCCTATGCTTTATCCAGGTCCACCCGGATTACCGCATGGATTTTGCTTTTTCGATAGCTTGCTCAATAGTACCAACCATCAGGAATGCACCCTCTGGAAGATCATCATGCTTGCCTTCAAGAATCTCTTTGAAGCCACGGATTGTTTCTTTAAGCGGTACATAAGTACCTGCCATACCCGTAAACTGCTCAGCAACGTGGAATGGCTGCGAGAAGAAACGCTCAAGCTTTCTTGCACGGTTAACGACAATCTTGTCTTCGTCAGAAAGCTCATCCATACCCAGGATAGCGATGATATCTTGAAGTTCCTTGTATCTTTGAAGCATTTCCTGAACGCCACGCGCTACATTGTAATGCTCTTCGCCTACTACTTCTGGCGCAAGGATACGAGAAGATGAATCCAGTGGATCAACCGCAGGATAGATACCTTTCTCAGTGATTTTACGCGAAAGTACTGTAGTTGCGTCAAGGTGGGAGAACGTTGTCGCTGGTGCAGGGTCAGTAAGGTCATCGGCAGGTACGTATACAGCCTGTACCGATGTGATAGAACCCTTCTTAGTCGACGTGATACGTTCCTGAAGCGCACCCATGTCAGTTGCCAGTGTAGGCTGGTAACCAACGGCAGATGGCATACGGCCAAGTAGTGCCGATACCTCAGAACCCGCTTGCGTAAATCGGAAAATGTTGTCTACGAACAGAAGTACGTCACGGTTTTCTTCGTCACGGAAGTATTCTGCCATTGTAAGACCTGTCAGGGCAACACGCATACGTGCTCCAGGCGGTTCGTTCATCTGTCCGAATACCATGGCAGTCTTTTCAATAACGCCAGAGTCAGACATTTCGTGGTAAAGGTCATTACCTTCACGTGTACGCTCGCCTACGCCAGCGAATACTGAAAGACCACCGTGCTCCTTAGCGATGTTGTTGATAAGTTCCTGAATAAGAACTGTCTTACCAACACCGGCACCGCCAAACAGACCAATCTTACCACCCTTAGAGTAAGGGGCAATCAGGTCAACGACCTTGATACCTGTTTCCAGGATCTCAGCAGATGTTTCCTGATCTTCAAAGGCAGGTGCCTCTCTATGGATTGACCATGTTGTGCCTTCTAGTTTAATATCTTTTTCATCAACAGCTTCACCGAGAACGTTGAATATACGTCCCAGAGTGGCAGGGCCAACTGGAACGGAAATTGGTGCACCTGTAGCGCTTGCATCAATTCCACGAACAAGACCATCCGTAGATGACATTGCGATACAGCGAACCGTATTGTCCCCGATATGCTGCGCAACTTCAGCCGTTAGCTTGATGTCGTTGTACTCGATACGAACCGCATCCAAAATTTTTGGAAGCTGATCCGCTTCGAAGCGAACGTCAACAACCGGACCGATTATCTGTACGACCTTACCGATCGTTTGCTCCATATCAGATTCACATCCTTTCAATCTTCTTGCGTTGACGCCTGCTACTTGAGAGCTTCAGCACCGCCAACAATTTCTGAAATTTCCTGAGTGATTGCAGCCTGACGTGCCTGGTTGTATGTCAGTGACAGTGTAGCGATCATATCATCTGCATTGTCAGATGCATTTTCCATGGCAATACGTCTTGCAGCCTGTTCAGCAGCTGAAGATTCGACAAGCGCACCGAAAAGCGTTGATTCCATATATTTTGGAATGACATAGCTCAGCACCATTTCTGCAGATGGCTCGTATGAAACGAACTCACCTGTATCGTCTGTCTTCTCTTCGCTCTCAGGCACTTCGATTGGCAACAGCTTCAGAATTGCTGGTTCTTGTGCAATTGTGGAAATCAGTCTAGTGTAGACCAGCTTGATTTCATCCACCTGCTCATCCGAGTAAAGTTTCAGTGCTTTACGTGCAATATCTTGTGCGTCAGCAAATGTCGGCTTTTCAGAGATGTATACATACTCGCCGAGGCTTTCCACTTTCTCTTTAGCGAAAAAGTCGCGTGCCTTTTTGCCAATCGTGATAACACTAGATTTATCAGGGCTTTCAATATCAGCACCTGTCGTTTTTAGAACATTAATGTTGTAGCCGCCGCACAAACCTCTGTCAGCGGACACGACGATGTAGAGTGTCTTTTGAACGTCTCTTACATTAAGATAGTCATGCTTGAGCGATTTCTCATTCTGCATGATATCCTGAACCGTACGCATTACCGTTTCGAAGTAAGGTCTCGTAATATCTACACGGTCTTTTGCCCGCTTGAGCTTGGCAGTGGAAACTAGTTCCATGGCTTTTGTTATTTGTCGTGTACTGTTGACACTTCGGATTTGTCGCTTTATCTCGCGTGCGCCAGCTCCCGCCATGAGTCCCTACCTCCCTTTCGATTTAGAAACCAATTATCTTTCTTCGTCACGGATTTCGAATTGCTTCTTGAATTCAGCAATTCCAGCTTCCAGTCCGTTAACAACTTCATCAGAAAGTTGTCCGCTCGATTTGATCAGCTTACCGACTTCAGGCTTGTTGGCATCCATAAACTCGATGAACTCAACTTCAAAACGCTTGATTGCAGGCACAGGAATATCTACCATATGCTTTTTAGTAACAGCATAGATAACCATTGTCTGATGCTCAACCTTCATCGTATCGTTGTTCTTCTGCTTAAGGACCTCCATCAGGCGCGCACCGTGTTCCAGTGTATCCTGAGTTGCCTTGTCAAGGTCAGAACCGAACTGTGCAAAGGATGCAAGCTCACGGTACTGTGCTAGTTCAAGACGAATCTGTCCAGATACCTTCTTCATGGCTTTGATCTGTGCGTCACCACCAACTCGAGATACCGAAATACCAGAGTTTACAGCCGGACGCTGACCTGCGTTGAAGAGTTCTGTTTCAAGGTAAATCTGTCCATCAGTGATCGAGATAACGTTTGTCGGGATGTACGCAGAAACGTCACCGGCTTGCGTTTCGATAATCGGAAGCGCAGTGATTGAACCGCCGCCAAGATTATCATTCAGTTTCGCAGCACGCTCAAGAAGTCTTGAGTGGATGTAGAATACATCACCAGGGTATGCTTCACGTCCTGGAGGACGTCTCAGAAGCAGTGACATTGCACGGTAAGCTACCGCATGCTTAGACAGGTCATCATAGATGATCAGTACATCTTTGCCGTTGTACATGAACTCTTCACCCATCGCAACGCCAGCGTATGGTGCAATATACTGAAGTGGTGCAGGCTCAGATGCAGACGCTGAAACGATAATTGTGTAATCCATTGCACCAGCGTCTTCAAGCGTCTTAACAAGACCTGCAACCGTAGATTTCTTTTGTCCGATGGCAACATAGATACAGATTACATCTTCCTCTTTTTGGTTGATGATTGTATCAATTGCAACCGTTGTCTTACCAGTCTGACGGTCACCGATGATAAGCTCACGCTGACCACGACCAACTGGAATCATAGAGTCAATCGCTTTGATACCAGTCTGTAGCGGCTGGTGTACAGATTTTCTAGCGATAACGCCAGAAGCCTGTGCTTCGATTGGTCTTGATTTATCTGTTTTGATTGGACCCTTGCCATCAATGGCTTGTCCAAGAGCGTTAACTACGCGACCAAGTAGGGCATCACCTGCAGGAACCTCAACAATACGTTCAGTTCTCTTAACAGTGTCACCTTCCTTGATATGGCTGTCAGAACCGAAAAGTACGGCACCAACACTATCTTCTTCCAAGTTAAGCACCATCCCGTAAACATCACCAGGAAATGCTAGGAGCTCGCCAGCCATACACTTCTCTAGGCCGTGAACACGCGCAATCCCGTCACCAACATTGATAACGGTACCAGTGTCTTCAACTTGGAGCTTTGATTCATATTCTTTAATCTGTGCTTTAATCACAGAGCTAATCTCTTCAGGTCTGAGATTCATGATCAAATCCTCCTATACCTATACTATTAACTGTGCCAGGTTGTCTTTCATGATATCGAGTCTGCTCTTCACAGAGCCATCGATAACCTTATCACCGATTCTTACGATCAGACCGCCGATTACTGCCGGTTTAACGACACATGTCAGCTTGACTTCACGTTCAGTGACCTTAGCCAGTTTTTCAGTCAGTGCAGCCTGCTCTTCGCTTGTAAGCTCGACAGCAGACTCAACAACTGCTTTGACAACACCTTTTTTCTCATCGACCATACTGACATACTCATTGTAGATGCCGTCAACAGCAGCGCCACGTCTTTTGTCAATCAGTATCTTCATGAAGTTCATAACTTCTTTAGACACTTTGTCTCCGAAGACATTATTAATGATGTCCTTACGTTCTTCTTTATTGATCTTAGGTGTTCTGAAGACTTCATAAAACTCAGGGTGAGTCTTGAAGGTTTCATTGATGAAGCCAAACTCATCCCTTATCTGATCCAGTCTGTCAAGTTCGAGTGCCACCTCATATAGCGCCTGTGCGTAAGTAGTTGATACTAGCTTTGCCATTTTGTATCCCCTACCTCATTGATCACCTTAGAGATCATGTCTCTGTGATCCGCATCCTTGACATCCTTCTCAATGATTTTAGAAGCTGCAAGCATTGCCATAGAAGCGATATCGTCCTTAAGGTGGTTAATAGCCTTAACCTGCTCACGTTCGATATCATGCTGCGCCTTCACTTTCAGGTCAGCAGCATCCTTCTCAGCTAGCTTTACGATTTCAGTCGCACGTGATTCTGCTTTTGCAGTTGCGTTACGAATGATCTCCTTGCCTTCTTCGTTAGATTTTTCGATTCTATTTATGTACTCAGCTTTCTTCTCTTCCGCTTCCTGTTGAAGCTTCGCTGCGCCGTCATACTCGCCAGCAATTTCTTGCTCACGTTTTTCCATAAACTCAGTAACGGGTTTAAAGAGCAGCTTTTTAAGGAAGAAGAACAGAATCAGCGTATTGACAATCTGGAATACCATCGTCCAGTCGAACTGTACGAGTCCGCTTTTTTCACCGACTGCGGCCGCGATTACGGGCATTACATTCACTGCCATCCTTCTGTGCCTCCCTTCTAAATAGTGTTACTCAAAGGTTTTCCTTTGAGGCTCATGCTAAAACTTATAGCATACCTACTAGAGGATTAGCGAACAGTAGGATAAGAGCAATGATAAGACCGTAGATACCAGTTGTCTCGGCAACCGCTGCACCAAGAAGCATTGTTCTAACGATGTCGCCCTGAGCTTCAGGCTGTCTTCCGACACCTTCCGCACCTTTACCAGCTGCATAACCCTGTCCAATACCAGGTCCGATACCAGCAATCATAGCTAGACCTGCACCAATTGCTGAACATGCGAGAATAAGAGCTTTACCTGTGATAGGTTCCATAATCAAATTCCTCCTAATTATAGATTTAAGTCATCATTTTTCATAATTAATAAAAATAAATTGCTTAAATGTTGATGTTAATCACTAATGAGCTTTACACGAAATTCATTTCCTCTACAGCAATCCGATCAGCGGATTTGCAAACATAAGTGCTAGAGAAATGATAAGTGCGTAGATACCCGTTGTCTGAGCAACGGCTTGCCCTAGGAACATCGTACGTACGATAGCAGATTGAAGCTTTGGTCTTTTACCAACAGCTTCTGTTCCTTTTCCAGCTGCGTAACCCTGACCGATACCAGGTCCGATGCCTGCGATCATTGAGAATCCTGCGCCAATGGCTGATGCCGATATGATAAGTGCAGCACCTTCAAGATTCACTAGCGGATTACCAAACAGAAGGATCAGCGCCACTACAAGTGCCAGGATGCCGGATGTCTCCGCAACTGCTGCACCGAGTAGCATTACCATAGTAGACTGCTTTTGACCCTTTGGGTTACGTGCGACAGCTTCTGCACCCTTACCGGCTGCATATCCCTGTCCGATCCCGGGACCAATCCCTGCAATCATGGCTAAACCTGCACCGATTGCCGATGCTGCTAGGATTACGGCTTTTCTGTCGAAGCTCATCAACCAGTCAAGAAACATCATGATAAAATTGGTCGATTCCATTCATACACCCCATTCCTAGCGATGTTAATCCATTGCGATGGAAACGAAAACCATCGTCAGCATTGCAAAAATGAATGACTGCAGCAAACCGGCGAACACATCGAAATAGATATGCAGCGGAGCCGCAATAACTTGGAATACTGGAACTACTGCGCTGATGCCTACTAAGCCAAACACTGCTCCGGAAAGCGAGTAAAGTGCGCCATATAGTAGGTTCATTACGATAACGCCACCGACAATGTTACCGAAAAGACGGAACGACAGCGAAATCGGCGTTGCAAGTTCGCCCATGATATTCAGGGGCAACAAGAACGGCATTGGTTCCAGGAAACCTTTGAGGTAAGACCCGACGCCCTTGGATTTGATACCAAAGCCGTGAATCATGACAAACGTCATGAGAGCCAACCCCATCGTGGTGTTAACGTCAGCAGTAGGAGGTCTAACGTTTACAAGACCCGCGATATTGGATATGCCGACAAACAGCAGGAGTGTTCCAATGTATGGAGCAAAGCCACCTTTGTCTTCACCCATTGTCTGCTTGGTCAATCCGTTAATACCGCCAACCAGTGCTTCGGTTACTACTTGCATCCCTTTAGGGACTTTTTGAAGATTTCTCGTCGCCACGAAAGCGAAAAGAATAAGTACGGCCATTATTAACCATGTGTTTACAACGGTTTCAGTGACAGGTATAACAACTTGTTCCCCGCCAGAGAAAAAAGGCGTCGTAATCTGAAACATGATTTTTGGGCCAAAACCACCAGCACCCACCTATTCATCCTCCTTTCTTCTAAAGATGTTCAGGAAATAGTGCCTGTCATTAAATAAGTTGGTGGTAAAAAGCACCACCTTAATCAGCAGGAGTCCTACGATCGTCCCCAGCACGTGGATATAATCCGCTTGGATGGAAACCCATAAAACCACGCCGTAAATGACATAGCGAATAAAATATTTTCGGGTCGTATAGCTCTGCGCCTTCTGCGGCGAAAGCTCTACAGCCCGGCTCAAGGTTTTTGCCAGCTCTACAAAATTGAGAATTCCAATTGCAGCGCCAAACAAAAGGCCTAGAACATACTTGATTGGATCGTCTAAAAACACATAAAAGAGCACTGATACCAGCGCAGCGCCAGCTACTGCGAACTTTATGGTTTGACGTTCTAGATCACGCACCTGATTCATTCGTCCTTCACTTTCCTTTCGAACTGCGAAGCGCTATTCTGAACAGATTGATAAACGCTGTTGCAACACCCAGCATTATACAGATTAAAAGCGCTCCCGGCCCAAACCCAAACCACTGTCTTAGTTTGTTTCCAAGCCAAACAGACCCGAGGATCGGAACGAGCATTTCAAGACCTACCTGTGTTATGATGGCCAAATTCTTGTACATTCCGTAATCTTTTTCAAACATATGACACGTTCCTCAACTCTTTTTGCATGGTACATAATCGTGTTTCTTCCTATATGTATTAGGAGTATATTTTGGACACTATGTTAGTTACCCCTGTGAGAGAACCAGCACCGTTCCTAAATAAAAACAATTCTAAAGATTTCTCTCTAGTCACAATCTGATTAATCTGGACGCTTTTACTCCATAAACCCGCTCATGTAATTGTCCAGACGATATGCTCGCCATCAATTAATATTAGCCCATGTGTATGAATATTCCAACAATTGCAAATACCTCTGCATTCACGAAGATGAATGGCCATTTAGCCATTCATCCGGGGTTTCATACACATTTCATTTTTGCTCACTTTTCAAATTGCGCTTGTATACACCACTTATTTTTGCTCCCATGTTCCGGATTCATTTCTATAAGCAAAAGGTCTCAACGATGCAACACATCTAGCCCAACTGAGCGATTGATCTATCAAATTGTGAATTGTTGTTATCTCGTATAAGTCGATTAAGCCAAACTCAACCACTTACAAGTCTACCATATTTTCACCGCTTTGTGGATACCTCTCACAACGCGAAATGATGGAAGTCTCAAAAAAGCGTCATTATTTCGAAAAAATACCTTCTTTCCCTTTGAATTATTTATGTACTTTTCACAAAACAACACCTCTACCATTTTGACACCATTTTCACAAAGTTTCAAGTAGACTTGTACATATTTCTCACTAAAAAGGATGTGAAAACCTTTACATATATATAACTCCTTCAAAGACCATTTTTTCGCTGTACATTTTTCCCAATCAGGATAACGTTTTCCGATTGTGCTCATTTGCTTATTTGTGATGAAACTATAATTTTCTATGAAAATATTACAATTTTTTAACGCATTCTTGTCGACAAAACGCTGTAAGCCTGTTGTGAACTGATTCACAAGACTTTTTAGATTGTTCTTGTATTCATACATTCCCCTCTGATAAAAGTACAATTTTTACAGAATCACACATTTGTGCACGGTTTTTGCAAGCTTTTATAGATTCATTTCTCCCAGTCCACCCCCCTGAATGGGATATCGCTTTCCAAAACATTGTTAAATCTATGATAATCTTTCATGTTGAAATTGGCTAATATTTGTAAATACTACTGCATAGCCAGCATATCTGCCTATTTGAAAATGGAAGTTTCGACATCAGGAGTTGCAAATATTTATTATAGATTTCCCGGTTTTCAAATGTATTCCAAGAAAGACATCCATAAACATGTAAAAAGACGCCTTCGGCGTTTCGCTATGTGAAACGTATACGTTTCCCTATGGTTTCCTTCGACGCTGGCAAAACCAGCCAGCTGAGCACCTTCCTTAAATCGGACAAGGGGAAGCCCCTTGTCAATCCCCATTTTTTTATTGCATAGGAAATTGCATAGATTATGCAATTTCCTATGCAATAAAAAAAGAGCCATCATACATTCATGAAATGACTCTTTTCCTCTCTACAGAAGGCTTGTAAACCTTCCGAATGCTTCTTTTCCACTTTCCGTGTCTTTAAAGACACCTGCGTCCTGAAGGACTCTCATGAACTTCTTACCCGTCTCATGCTTGAGTATTTCAAGAGCATCAGCTTGACTCTGCGGCGAATACTGTGCTTTCAGTGACGAGAGCCACGCTTCATGTATGTTCGTGTCAAGGTCTGTCTCTGATCCCATCCACTCTGCGCTCAGGGCTTCCAGCTCATCTTTGAGTCGGGCTGGAAGGACTGCTAGGCCCATGACTTCAATGAGGCCGATATTTTCCTTTTTGATGTGATGCACATCACTGTGTGGGTGGAATATCCCAAGTGGGTGCTCATCGCTTGTACGGTTGTTACGCAGAACGATGTCCATCTCATATGCACCCTCTGCAAACCTGGCAATCGGCGTTACGGTGTTATGACGCTCATCACCTGTATAGGCAAGCACTTCAGCCTCTGGATCACTATAGGCTTTCCAGGCTTCAAATACATGGTCTGCGGCCTTTACCAGTACGCTTTTTTCGCTGTGGCGAAGGCGTATGACCGACATGGGCCATTTCACGATTCCAGCCTCGACCTCAGGATATGCGCTCAGAGCGATTTGCTGTCGCACAGGCGCCTTTTCCATCGCGAAGGTATACCGGCCACCCTGAAAGTGGTCGTGGGAGAGAATAGACCCGCCTACAATCGGCAAATCTGCATTCGACCCTACAAAATAGTGGGGAAAGACCTGTACAAAATCAAGAAGGCGCACAAATGTGTCAAAACCGATTTTCATAGGAACATGGGCACCCTTTAGAACGATGCAGTGCTCATTGTAGTAGACGTAGGGTGAATACTGCAAAAACCAAGCTTCCGCTCCGAGCTCAATAGGGATGATTCGATGGTTGCTGCGACCCGGATGGTTCAAGCGTCCAGCATATCCCTCATTTTCCTTGCAGAGCAGACACTTGGGATACCCGCTCGACTTCATGTGCTTTGCTGCTGCAATGGCTTTGGGATCTTTCTCAGGTTTTGAGAGATTAACCGTAATGTCTAAATCTCCGTAAACCGTTTCTGATTTCCAGACCATGTTTTTTGAAACCCGGTCTGTACGGATATAATTTGTGCTTTGGCTTATGCCATAATACCAGTCAGTAGCCTCTACCTTGTCCCTGTCGTACAGGGTCCAGAACTTACGTGCCACTTCTGAAGGGCGCGGTGTGAATGCGTTCATCAGGCGGGCATCAAACAAGTCTCGGTAAACAGGACCATTGCTCTCAAAGCACCCGTTTTCAAATGCCCAGTCCAGTATTTCCTCCAAGAGCCCAGCCGGTGAGTCCAATTTTGTATTTCGGTCAATCTCGCCCTGAAAGGCTTCAAGTCCCAATATGTCCGCTGCCTGATTCACACTGTATACGACATCAGCCTCTTCGAGAAGTCCTGCATGCAGTGCAAAACCTGCAAGTTCTCCTAGGGCCTTATGAATATCAAACATCAAATTCCTCCTAAGCGTCAAATCCGTTTGGATGTGCCTCATGCCACGCCCATGCTGATGCAATGATTTCTTCTACATCATCGTGATTGGCAGTCCAACCCAGCTCTAACTCAGCTTTTTTCGAAGACGCAATAAGCCGTGCCGGGTCGCCCGCTCTTCGCGGTGTCACTTCAGCTGGAATGGGATGACCCGTTACCTTACGTGCTGCTTCAATCATTTCAAGAACAGAGAAGCCGCTTCCGCTTCCCAGATTGTACACCGTACTCACGCCACCTTCGTTCAGATAGCCAAGCGCTCGATAATGCGCATCTGTAAGATCGTCGATATGGATGTAATCCCTAATGCAGGTCCCATCCGGTGTATCGTAGTCATCTCCATAGATGGAAATCTTCTCTCTTTGGCCCAGGGGCACCTGCAAAATCAGCGGAATCAGATGGGTCTCAGGCTGATGGTCTTCTCCGATAACCGCGGATGCATGAGCCCCAGCCACATTGAAGTAGCGCAGAGAGACATATTTTATGCCATGTGCTACATCTGCCCATTTCATCATCTTCTCCATGGAAAGCTTTGTCTCTCCATAGGCATTTGTCGGCAGGGTCTTGTCCGTTTCTTCAATTGGAACACGCTCCGGCTCCCCATAAGTTGCCGCTGTAGAGGAAAATACAATTTTATCTACACCGGCCTCACGCATGGACTCAAGCAGGACTTGTGTTCCAAATACATTATTGTCGAAATACTTGAGCGGATCGGTCATGCTTTCCCCAACCAGAGAATTTGCTGCAAAGTGAATCACAGATGTAACTGTGTATTTTTCAAAGACTGACTTCATAAATGCCCGGTCTCGGATGTCTCCGCATTCGAATACCGCTGATGGATGTATTGCGTCTTTATGACCGGTCTGGAGATTGTCTACAACCAGCACCTCTTCTCCACGGTCCAGAAGATCATAGACCATATGACTGCCGATGTATCCTGCGCCACCGCATACTAAAATCATCATTCTACCTCAACTCTCTCGCACCATCGCTTACATCTGCAATGTAAAATGAAGGTGCGTACCCAATCTTTTCTTCATAAAGCTTTCCAACAGATGTCTTGAAATCGTCAACCATGTCAGACTTTACGATGCTCACTGTGCAGCCTCCAAAACCCGCTCCTGTCATTCTTGATCCAATCACACCTGCATGGTCCCATGCTAGCTCAACCAGCGTATCCAGTTCAATGCCTGTCACTTCATAATCGTCTCTCAAACTGATATGTGATGCATCCATCAGTTTTCCAAAAGCACTTATATTTCCATTTTTCAAGGCTTCAACACCACGCAGGGCACGCTGATTTTCACTAACGGCATGACGTGCACGCTTGACGTCATCCGCTTTATCAATCAGGTGTTCAAGTGCTTCAAACTGCTCAACTGTCAGTTCACCAAGCGACCGGATGTCAGCTTCCTGCTGAAGCTGCTTCAGCGCACGCTCACACTCCATGCGGCGCTCATTATACTTGGATTCACCGAGTTCTCTGCGCTTATTTGTATTTGAGATGACAATGCTGTAGCCCTCCAGTTCAAGCGGCGCATACTCAAAATCCAGTGTGTCGCAGTCCAGTAGAACTGCATGGTTTTTCTTACCCATGCCGATGGCAAACTGATCCATAATACCGCAGTTTACACCATTAAAGTTGTTTTCTGAGTACTGGCAGGCCTTGACCAGTTCAACACGGTCCAGCGTAAAACCGAAAAGCCCTTCCAGCATAATACCAGTTGCGAGCTCAACGGACGCCGAAGACGATAGGCCCGCGCCATTTGGAATATTGCCATAAACCAGAATATCGAAGCCTTCACCAATTTCAAAACCCTTATCCTGGAGCGTTTTCGTTACACCAAGGGGGTAATTCAGCCAGTTGAGTGCCTTATCATAAACAATTTCCTTCACGGGCGCTGTGAGCAGACCCAGGTCTTCAAAATTAAGGGATAGGGCTCTAATTTGCCCTGTTCCATTTTTTTTCGCAACCATATAGGTTCCAAAGCTCAGTGCACATGGAAAAACATGCCCGCCATTATAGTCTGTATGCTCTCCAATTAGATTTACACGGCCCGGTGCAAAGAAGACTCTTGCACCTTCCTTTGCGCCAAAATGCACGCCAAAGTGTTCCAGCAGCTCGTTACGATTCATAACCTACGCCTCCCATATATATCTTGTTCAATCCATTCATTTCTTATGGTTTGAGTTTATCATTTGTTTAGTTAACAGTCAATAATGTTTACTAAACATTTCTCTTTCACCTACCAATACTGATATACCCTCTCTTTTAGAGAATTATTAACCCACATGGCAAGTTTTACAATAAACCGGCTGCGCTTCATTTCTTCGCCTTGGCCGAACAAAAAAAACCGGTGCGTATCAAGGCGCTCCGGCTTCTATCAATATACATGGCACAACGTGCCCTTGGTTCTATTTTTGTATTTCAACACTACTTCTAATGACCAATTCCGTTGGAACTATGGTCTTTTTAGGAATCTGACGTCCCTCAGAAATCCGTTCCCGAAGCATTTCGAGCGCGGTTCTGCCCATAAATTCTGTGTGGACCCTTACCGTGGTCAGGGGCGGTGTCAGGTATTCTGCAGCGGAAATATCATCAAAGCCGATCAGGCTTATGTCTCTCGGCACTTTTCGACCCGACTCGTGTATTGCACGCATGGCTCCGATTGCCATTGCGTCCGAGGCCACAAAGAGGGCCGTTGGCAGTGTGTCCACGTCCAGCAGTTCACGTGTCAGTTCATATCCGTCCTCAACACTGAAGTTCCCGACCTTGATCCAGTCATTATTCAGAAAACCCTTCAGACGCATTTTTTCTATGAAGGATTGCTCCCGCAAATCCATCAGTGGCAGCTTATGCTCCCCAACGAACTCACGACCGCCTATATATCCAATGTTCACATGACCCTGTTCAAACAAGTGCTCAAGAACATCGCTTACCGCAACGCGGAAATCAATTGTGACAGCGTCGTATTTTCTGTCATCCGGTGAGCAATCAACAAATACAATATTGGGCGATACGCTCGAAAGAACGTCAACTTCCTCAGGCCCGTACTTGCCAATCGCAATAATCCCATCCACATTTGCCAGCTGGGACAGCGACAAGCCCTGTTCATCTCTGAAAAGTGTGCGCGTCTCGATCTTCAGTTGCTGGCACGCCCGCTCTATTCCCGAACGGATAGACAGGTAGTAGGGGTCAGCAATTTCCTGAGACATGGAGTACCACTGGGTGATTCCTATGACAAGCTTCTTTTTCTGACTGGCAGCACGGCGCTTGCTCTTCTTTGTATAATTGAGCGCTTCCGCCGTCTGAAACACTCTGCGTTTTGTCTCCTCTGAAACAGACAACGTATGGTCGTAGTTGAGTACTCTTGATACTGTAGCGGGAGAAACCCCGGCCTTCTTTGCAATATCTCTTATTGTAGCCATTCCCATTCCCCCAATCTATATTCTGTCCGGACTGCTTTCACGCAGTACCAGCGCCGTTGGTACAACAACCTTCAGTTTTAGGCTGCGTTTGTTTTGCAGCCGCTCAAGAAGCATGCGTACAGCATGACGTCCCATGAACTCCGTGCGTACTTTTACTGAAGAGAGTGACGGCATGGTGAATGCTGCTGCCGGAATATCGTCAAACCCGATGATATGCAGGTCCTTGCCAATTCTGTACCCAGCTGCCTGAGCCGCGCGCATGGCACCTATGGCCAATGTGTCACTTGCTGCAAAGACTGCTTGTGGAAAAGCCTCTTCATCAAGAAGCGCCCGCATTTTTTCTGACCCTTCTTCTATGTTGAACTCCCCTATTTTAACATATTGCTCATCATAGGCATCTCTTCGGTCCAGAAAATACTTGAACCATGTATGCCGCTCGTCTTCAAGTTCCCTGCCACTAGAGTGAACGCGATTGTGCCCGCCGATATAGGCCACACTATCAAATCCACAGGACTTGAAATAGTCGAGCACATCCGCCATGGCCTGTTCATAATTGGGAAGAATACAGTCATATGCCCCAGATTCAGGCTCAAAGTCTACAAATACAATATTTTGATTTACCCTATGTATATTTTCAATTTCACTTTTTTCAAATCGGCTGATGACAATGATGCCGTCAAGAGCATCACTTTCCTGCGACCGATCCGAGAACTTCTCAAAACTCAGATTCACAATGTGAATGCCAAATTCCTGACAGGCACTTTCTATCCCCATGCGTATGGACAGGTAGTAAGGATCGTCCAGCTCCGCCTCCTCAGACAGGCCGGAAATCACACCTATACGAAGGCCTGTGCCCTGGACAAGATTGTCCACATGCGGTCCTTTTCCATATTGTACAGCCTCAGCAATCCGGAAGATGCGTTTACGCGTATCATCGCTGACTGAAAGCGTTTTATCGTAGTTAAGTACTCTAGAAACCGTTGCGGTAGAAACGCCCGCCTGGTCCGCTATATCTTTTAGCGTTGCCAAACTTATCCTCTCCTTGCCATTTGTCCATTACATTGTATTCCAATTGCAGTGCCCCATGCAAGGCTTTGTCTCATTCCCATCAATCAAAAAGTCCCAACAAGCACGCCGCGCTTCATAGCGTTGCGGTTTCATCGGGACCTCATCTTGCCATTAAATTTTATAGTACGTTTTCAGCGCTTCTATAATTCGCATGCTGGCTTTTCCATCACCGTAAGGGTTTGTGGCCTGGCTCATCTGGCTATATGCATCACGGGAAGCGAGCAGCTCTGTCCCCAGTTCCACAATGCGCTGTCTGCTCACACCTGCAAGCTTAACAGTCCCCGCATCTACAGCTTCTGGACGCTCCGTCTCCGTACGCAGTACAAGCACAGGCTTTCCGATTGCAGGCGCCTCTTCCTGTATGCCGCCCGAGTCAGTCAATATCAGATAGGATTTGTTGATTAGATTTTGAAATGGCTTGTACTCCATTGGTTCAATCAAATGAATTCTTGGATGATTATCCAGATGCTTTCGTGCAATTTCTCGAACCTTTGGATTCAGGTGCATGGGAAATACCAGCTGCACATCATCAAAGCCGTCTACGAGCTCTCTGCAAGCACCAAATATGTTTTCCATCGGTTCTCCGAGATTTTCTCTTCGATGCGCTGTCAGAAGCACAACGCGGCTCTGCTCATAATCAATTTCATCAAGAGAAGCATTGCCGAACTTGAAGTCGTTTTCAACAACCTGCATCATGGCGTCGATGACAGTATTGCCTGTTCTGATAACACTGTCCATCCGAATGCCTTCACGCTGAAGGTTTTCAATATTGCCCTCTGTCGGTGCAAAATGAAGATCAGCTATGCGTCCTGTCAAAGACCTGTTCATCTCTTCAGGAAATGGAGACAGCTTGTCCTGGCTCCTGAGACCGGCCTCAACATGACCGACCTGAACGCCATTGTAAAATGCCGCCAAAGAGGCACTGAGTGTCGTGGTCGTATCCCCATGAACCAAGATCATGTCCGGCTTGGCTTCCTCGATTACGGATTCAAGGCCCTCAAGCACCCTGGAAGTAATCTGCCCAAGCGTCTGACCCGCCTTCATAATATTAAGATCGTAGTCGGGCTTGATATCAAAAAGGTCCAAAACCTGGTCCAGCATTTCACGATGCTGGGCAGTAACACAGACTATGGATTCAAAGTTCGAATCTGCTTCAAGCGCCTTAACCACTGGCGCCATTTTTATCGCTTCTGGTCTCGTTCCGAAAACAGACATTATTTTCTTCAAAATCTATACTCCTTTAAAGTCCTTTTAAGTCAGACTGCTGAAATCGCGTCTACATAAATCGTCTGAACTTATGCTTCGTCGTCCACCTTGTCAGAAGACATGGTCTGATGAATTGGAATCGCAATCAAGATAAGTGCCAGTGTCAGCACTACAAATGTATTGAAAAAATTCTGGCTCGCAAGGAAAATCGCACTGGTGCCCATGAGCGCCGCAATAAGATAGAGGGTCAGCACCGCACGCTTCTGATTCATACCAACCTGAAGCAGCCTGTGATGCAGATGTCCCTTATCCGCTTCAGCGATTGAGCGTCCAGACATAAGTCTTCTTAAAATTGCGAAGGTCGTGTCAAATATAGGCAGACCCAGCGCCAGTACAGGTATTGCCACTGCTACAACAGCCGTTCCCTTCAGTGCACCGTCCACAGAGGCGGATGCAAGGAGGAATCCTAACATGAGCGAACCGGCATCTCCCATGAAGATACGTGCCGGATTGAAGTTATGCGGTAAAAATCCGATGCATGCACCGGCAATGATTATCGTAAGAAGGGCAACCTCATTCATATGCGCTGCCAGCGCGATATCCTGTCCACCGAACTGAAGGGCTACAAGCGTCAGTGTAATTGCGCCAATAGAACTGATTCCAGCAGCCAGTCCATCAAGACCATCAATGAGATTGACCGTATTTGTAATGCCCACAATCCAGAAAACAGTCACAGGAAAACTGACGATTCCCAGTGGAATCATCCCCTGATCTGGATGAATAAAGTTCGAAAAGAATTCGATGCGAATACCACACGCATAAAGCACAATCGCTGCGAGCAGCTGAAAGAGGAGCTTTGTCTTTGCACTGATTGTATGTATATCATCGATAATTCCTGTTATAACCATAAGGGATGCCCCAAAGATTATGGCTGCCATTTTGATGAATTCCATCTCGCTGAAAAGCGCATAGGCCACTAAAAAACCAATGAAAATGGCCAGTCCGCCCATTCTCGGAATCGGTTTCGTATGCACCCGCCGTTCATCCTTAGGAATATCGACAGCACCCACGCGAATTGCAAGTCTTCGTACCAGCGGCGTCAGACCGTATGTCACACATGCGGAAAGCACCATTGCAAGCACCAATTTATAAGTAATATCCATTTATTCACCTCGTAATGTCGTAGAGCAGTTCACTCTTATACGTTACGTATTGTATACCTTTTTTGCCAAAACTTCAATGTGTTCAACAATTGTGTAATCTTTTTTTAACGGGTGTGAACCCGGTGTGTCTTCACGGTTTCAGTATAACGTGGATTTCAGCCCATAAAGCAACCCCATGCATGCCTCAGACACGCATGGGGTCTATGTATATCGTTTCGTTCTATTAAAAGCATCAATATCCAAACTGATTCTGCAGAGAGTCATCATAGTAGACCCAATCACATACATCGATGGTCTTGTATTCATTTCCGGTTTCGCGAATGACAACGTGTTCAATCCCAGCATTGATAATGAGTCTCTTGCACATGGAACAAGAGTTGGCATCTGCAATCAGCTCACCTGTCGGCTTGTCTCGCCCTACCAGGTAGAGGGTCGATCCGATCATCCTTCTGCGCGAAGCAGAAATGATGGCATTGGCTTCGGCATGCACCGATCTGCACTTCTCGTACATCTGTCCCCGTGGAATTTTAAGTCTTTCCCGTTCACAGGTTCCGATGTCAAGGCAGTTCTTTCTGCCTCTAGGAGCACCTGTATAGCCAGTCGATATAATCTCATCGTCATTGACGATAATGGCTCCGTAATTTCTACGCAGGCAGGTTCCGCGCTCAAGCACCGTCTCTGCAATGTCCAGATAATAATTAACCTTGTCTCTTCTCTCCAAGTGTATCGCCTCCCAAAAACATTATAGCGCAATTTTCCATCTTTCATACAGGTCAAATGGTTCAATTCGACTGAATGCAAACAAAAATGCCTTCGGCGTTTCGCTAGAGAACCCTATGGTTCCCTTCGACGCTGGAAAAGCCAGCTGAGCACCCTCCTTAATTCGGACAAGGGTAGCCCCTTGTCAATCCCCGATTTTTTATTGTCTAGGAAATGAAATTTCCTAGACAATAAAAAAAGCACAGAGCGACTTTCAAACTGCTCTGTGCTTTCAGGTTTTGTATTGAATTTGTACCTATGGTTTCTGCTTGATGGACGCTACTACTTCGTTCCGAAAAGACGGTCGCCTGCATCGCCAAGACCTGGAACGATGTAAGCGTGATCATTCAATTTTTCGTCGATTGAAGCCACATAAATATCCACATCAGCATGCGCATCTTGTACAGCCTTAATGCCTTCTGGGCAAGCCACAAGACATGCAAGCTTGATATTTGTTGCACCTCTGTCCTTAATGAACTGGATTGCAGCATTTGCAGAACCGCCAGTTGCCAGCATAGGATCGACAACAATCAGCTCACGCTCTTCAACATCCGTTGGCAGCTTGCAGTAGTATTCTACCGGCTCTAGAGTCTCTGGATCTCTGTATAGACCCACGTGACCCACCTTCGCTGCTGGAAGAAGGTTCAGGAAGCCATCAACCATACCCAGACCCGCTCTTAGAATTGGAACGATGCCCAGTTTACGACCAGCAAGCACTTTAGATTTCGCTTTTGCCACTGGCGTCTCGATGTCAACTTCCTCAAGTGGAAGATCGCGTGTAACCTCATAACACATCAGCATGGAAATTTCCTTAACCAGTTCACGGAATTCCTTAGCACCTGTGTTCTTGTCTCTAATCAGCGTCACCTTGTGCTGAATTAATGGGTGGTCCATTTCAACAACTCTGTTCATTCGCTAAACCCCTCTCGCTATAAACTAATAGTTTTACCCTTTCTGAATCAAATTCAGAATCCAATACACATCATTTGCCTGCCCTGATAGCCAAATGGCCCGACAAGCTCTATATGAATCGCCTTTCGCTATTCGCTCAGACGTTTCCCTACATTATTTGCTGTACTTGTTTTCGATTTCAGTAATCAGGTTTACACGTCTTTCATGACGTCCGCCTTCAAACTCAGCTTCAAGGTATGTGTCCACAATTTTAAGTGCAAGTCCCTGTCCAAGAACACGGGCACCCAGTGCAATCATGTTTGCATTGTTGTGCAGCTTTGCCATTTCTGATGAAAAACAGTCATTTACAAGCGCACAGCGAATACCGCTCACCTTGTTTGCAGCCAGTGAGATGCCAATGCCCGTACCGCACATAACAATACCGCACGCACACTCGCCTGATGCTACAGCTTCAGCTGTAATACGTCCATACTCAGGATAATCGCAAGAATCTGCAGTATGTGTACCGAAGTCTACAACTTCATGCCCTTTTGCTTCAAGATGCACTTTTACTACTTTTTTCAAATCAAGTGCACCATGATCGCTGCCTATTGCTATTTTCATAGCCATCCTCCTTAAAACTCTCTGGTATATTATCTCATATGATATTGATTTGTCCATGCATTTCTCTACCTATTAAAAAAATGCAACACTGCAAATCCACATTTAAACTTTTATTATCTGGTAGCCCGCGGCCTTTTGCATCCGGTTCATGAGCGCATGTCCAATGCCCGCTCTTGAGTATCCTTCCGCAAGGATAATCTCCACGCCATCCTTGTCAAAGTCTCTCAGGACTGAGAAAAGGCTACTTGCAAGCTTTGGCAAATCCGATTTTGAACCCAGACTCTTCTTATAAACACAGTCGTAGGTGTCAAAATGCTCATCGCATGTCATTATACCCACTTTACAGCCCTGTACTTCAAGGCTTTTCGCCCTAGTGGAGATTTCACGAAGGACCGCTTCATCATCCCCTTCAAAGATCATAAGATCCGCATCAGGCGCATAATGCGTATATTTCATGCCAGGCGATTTGGGTGCAATGTCATCTGACAGTTTCTTTTCTATGGCAGGATCGATATCACATCGTCCTATGAGGTCAATAATCGCTTCACGCGTCACACCGCCCGGTCTCAATATCACAGGTGTATTCCCCGTTACATCCAGCACCGTGGACTCCAGACCGACATCTGATGCGTGTCCACATACAATTGCATCCACACGTCCGTTCAGGTCGTGAACCACATGGGCTGCGTCTGTCGGTGAAGGCTTGCCTGAAAGGTTGGCACTCGGTGCAGCAACTGGCACGCCCGCCGCGCGGATCAGGGCTGTGGCTATGGGATGTGACGGCATACGTACTGCCACCGTATCAAGTCCAGCGGTCACAGATTCAGGCACCGTCGCCCTCTTTGGAAAAACCAGGGTCAGTGGCCCTGGCCAAAAGGCTTCAATGAGCTTCGTCGCCATTTCCGAAACACAGTCTGTCAAATCCTGCAGTGCATCTTCATCCACGATGTGTACAATAAGTGGATTGTCTGATGGTCTTCCCTTTGCCTTGAAGATTTTCGCAACCGCTAGGGCATCCAGTGCGTTTGCCCCTAAGCCGTACACGGTTTCAGTGGGAAAGGCCACTGTGCCGCCACTGCGCAAAATTTGAGCCGCTTCCTGTATCAGGGCGGCATTTGAGTTTTCATCTTTAATATCGAAAATCTGTGTTTTCACTTAAAACACCTTCTCACTTGAAGTCGAGTTAAATACATCATTAATATTATATAGAGTTTTTCTGCAATTTCAAGCAAAAATCCCATAAAGACTTTCGCCTTTATGGGACTTGATAAAACATATTATGCCGCTTCAGCTTTTGAAGCCTGTTTTCCTTCGAAGGTCCAGCTCAGCATAGACGGTGTGATTAGCGTCGTTACCAGCACCATAAGAATAACGGCTGCCAGCTCATTATGACCGATGATTTCCATTTGAATGCCCAGGTTTGCAATGATGATTGCCACCTCAGCACGGGGAATCATGCCCACACCGATTTGAAGTGCCTTTTTGCCTTCAAATCCTGAGAGTCGTGCTCCAATACCACAGCCAACAACCTTACCCAGTACGCCCATTAGAATAAAGACAGAGCCAATTCCAATTGCAGAGAGGGCCGCTGAAATATCTACCCCCATACCGATGGATACGAAAAATACCGGTGTGAAGAGCAGGGTCGCCACACGGTTGACCTCGTGGGACACCTTATGCCTGAATGCGGTCATGGAAAAGACAACGCCTGAAAAATAAGCGCCTGTTATTGCAGCCACACCCAGTTCTTCTGAAATGAAAGCCAGGAAGAAGCATGTAACAATGGCATAGGTCACAATTTTTTCTTCTATTCGAATAGACTTTCCAAATCTATCAATAAGCTTGGTAATCAGGCTTCCTACAACGAATACCAGCAGGAAAAACCCTACAATTTTTGCAATGACAATTACAATGGAGCTGCTGACCTCCGGTTTGATGACACCGACAATCAGTGTCAGGAGGATGATCCCGACGATATCATCAATAATCGCCGCTCCGAGAATCCCTATGCCTTGACGGGTTCTCAACTGACCCAGTTCACGAAGTGTCTGCACGGAGATACTTACACTGGTAGCTGTCGAGATGACACCCATAAACAGACTCGACGTCAGGTCCTTGGTCAGCAAGTAGGTGCCTCCAGTTACAAAGGCAAGCGGTACAAGCACACCGCCTATGGCAATAAGCGATGACGACTTGCTGGACTCCTGCAGTTCCTTGACATCTGTTTCAAGGCCGGCAATGAACATCAGGAAGATTACCCCAATCTCACCCATGTGTTCAATCACTTCAGTTTTTTCCATAAATCCAAGTCCCAGAACAATACCTGCAACAATCTGCCCCAAAACTGCTGGCTGCTTCAGCTTACGACTGATAAGCCCACCAATGTTCGCTGCAAGTAGTATAACCCCAATTTCTAAGATAAATGCCAATTCTGAATGCATTTTATAGCCCCCTTGTCTCTCCAAATAATTGACTCAACATCATAGATAGACAAGGGTTAGGGTTGCGAAATGGCCCTGTAATCCATATTCACACCTTCTTCGTCAGAAAATTTACTCAATTCAGTATACGCCTTATAATTCCATTTTACAAGAAATCAATGCAGGATTCTTGCCAACATTGCAAAGTTCTCAGAAAAATTAGCAGGAAACGTTATCCCAGTTTCATTGTAAAGGTAAACCGTCAATGTACAGACAATAAAACAATGGGAAATATTGTATCATAACGTTTTCCCATAAAAGACCAGAGCGGCCATTCCTGTATTTCCGGAATGGCCGCCATAATTCTTATGCGTCTAGACGCTTCAATTCTTCTGCCTGGTAATCCGCAATCAGCGCATCAAGCATTTCGTCGATCTCGCCGTCCATAAAGGCAGCAAGCTTATATACTGTAAGACCGATTCTATGGTCAGTGATTCTCCCCTGTGGCCAGTTGTAGGTTCTGATTTTTCCAGAGCGGTCACCAGAACCAACCATGGATCTTCTTTGCTCAGCGATTTCAGAATTTTGAGCTTCAAGCTCTTTTTCATACAGACGCGCCTGAAGTACCTTCATGGCCTTGTCCTTGTTGGACAGCTGCGATTTGCCATCCTGACAGGAAACGACAATACCCGTTGGCAAGTGGGTAATACGAACTGCCGAGTCCGTTGTATTTACAGACTGTCCACCGTTGCCTGAAGACCGGAATACATCGACACGGATATCATTCTGGTTGATTGTTACTTCAACATCTTCCACTTCTGGAAGTACAGCCACTGTGGCTGTCGAAGTATGGATACGTCCGCCTGATTCAGTCTGAGGGATACGCTGAACCCTATGGATACCTGACTCAAACTTCAGCTTGGAGAATGCGCCTTGTCCTGTAATCATGACAGAGGCTTCCTTGATACCGCCAACGCCAGACTCTGACGTATTCATCATTTCAACTTTCCACTTCTGACGCTCAGCATAGCGAATATACAGTCTTAGAAGCTCGGCAGCAAACAGACCGGCCTCATCGCCGCCCGCACCCGCACGCACTTCAAGAATAACGTTCTTATCGTCGTTAGGATCCTTTGGAATCAGAAGAATCTTTAAGGCCTGCTCAATTTCAGGCAGGGTTTCTTCCAGCTCTGAAAGCTCCATTTTTGCAAGGTCGCGCATTTCTTCATCTGACTCGTCACGAATGACTTCCTTTGCTTCTTCAATGCCTTTTTTCGCATTTTTATACTCAGTAAACTTTTCTACAATTGGCGTCAGGTCAGCATGTTCACGCATCAGCTTTTGCCACAGCTTCTGATCACTGATGATATCAGGGTCAGAAATCTGCAGATTCAGCTCGGCATGCTTCTCTACGATAAATTCCAATTTATCAAACATCAAAATCACCTACTCCTATTTAATAAACCCAATAACCACACGTTCAATTTTGTTCAGATCTTTATATATGACTATATCCTTATACATTCCGCTCTGTATCATCATGTTCCTGATTGTTTCCGCCTGATCATGTCCGGTTTCAAAGGCAAGAATACCTTGATTACACAGAAACTGAGGCGCTTCGGATATTATCCTTCTATAGAAATCATACCCATCCTCACCGCCATCAAGCGCAAGCCTTGGCTCGTGAACCGCCACTTCCACCTGAAGACCATCAATGTCTGCACTGGGAATATACGGCGGGTTGGATACAATCACATCGTATTTTGTACCCGGCAATACAGGTTGAAACAGATCGCCACTTAAAAACTTCAGTCTGTCAGAAACACCGTTTTTCTCGGCATTCATCCTTGCGATTTCCGTAGCATCCCTTGAAATATCAACCGTTTCCACATGGGCTTTTTTCAGATAATGGGCCAGAGAAATAGAAATTGCGCCACTGCCCGTTCCAATATCCAAAATAAGAACGTCCTTACCATTATCAATCAACTCAAGTATTTTTTCAACTAAAAGTTCTGTGTCCGGTCTTGGAATCAGCACGCTGGGTGTCACGATGAACTCAAGCCCCATAAAGCCTTCTGTCCCGATGAGATACTGTACCGGATGTCCCTTGGCTCTGCTTTCAAACAGGGTCTTCAGACCTTCCACATTTTCAGTGGAGACAGGCTGATTTGCCGACAGTATGAGGTCGAGTTTTGTAAGCCCAAGCGCATGACAAAGCAAAAGCTCCGTATCCAGTTCAGGCGTCTCGGAAATATCCTTAAACATTTCCCGCCCCATCAGAATCATGTCCTTTAATGTTGTCATGAAACAAATTCCTCATTTTCGTCCAGTACTGCTTTCAGAGACATAAGCGCAACTTCAAGCTGGCTGTCGTCCGGCTCCTTTGTCGTCAGCTTCTGCATCATCAGTCCTGGCCATGTAATCACACGGACAAATGCGTTGTCATGCTTGCCTGTGAATTTGATAATTTCAAATGAAAGACCAGCAATCAGAGGAAAGAGCAGCATTTTCATACCAATTCGCGCAAGTGGTGACGACCAGCTTACAAAGGAAAAGATAATAATGCTTGTGATCAGTACAAGAAGCAGAAAGCTCGTACCGCATCGCGGATGCAGTCTGGTAAACTTTCTCGCATTTTCCACAGTGAGGGCTTCACCACTTTCGTAAGTGAATATGACCTTGTGCTCCGCACCATGGTACTGGAATACTCTGCGTATATCCTTCATCATCGAGATTGCAGCCACATAGCTGATGAACATGACAATTTTCATGACACCTTCCATCGCGCTGAGCATCAGCGGATCGGAAATCCATCTTTTTGTGAAGGAAATTATCAGCGTAGGCAGGACGCCAAAGAGACCAAACGCCATAAACACGGCGAAGACCATGGAAATGGCAACCATGATATCATCTGCACGCTTCCCAAATTTGTCCTTGAGCCATTTTTCGAATTTCGACTCTGGCTCCTGCTCGGTTCCGTCTTCAAAGAACTCTGCAGACCAAGTCAGCGCCTTAACCCCAACAATCATAGATGCAATCAGACCGACAACACCGCGCACAAATGGAATTTTCGCCAGCACGCCAAGCTTTGAAATGTGGTCTTCCTGCTTGATTTCGATTTCACCATTTTGCTTTCGGACTGCCATGGCAACCTTGCTGCCATTACGCATCATGACCCCTTCAATGAGGGCCTGTCCGCCAATGGATGTATATTTCTTCTTCATTACATTTCACCTAAGCTTCTTTCCTTCAGTTCAAAATAGCACTGAGCACATAGGGACTCGTATTCCACATGGTCCACGCCGTCAATGGCAACCTGAGCACCTTCGAAAACAAACTCACCATTGATTTTACGACCGTTCAGAACCGCTTTTTTACCGCATCGACATACGGTTTTAAGCTCTTCCAGGCTGTGTGCAAGCAGCAGCAATCGTGCGCTCCCCTCGAAACCATTGACCTTGAAGTCGGTTCTCAGACCATAACAGATTACCGGAATACCCATTCTCACAGCAACTTCAAACAGTTGATCGATCTGCTCTGTTGCCATAAACTGAACTTCATCGACAAGAATGCAATCCAGCGGTCCATGTTCAGAAACATAGCGCTGAACTTCATAAATCACATTTTCTTCACGGGAGAGCAGCATGTCTACCTTTTTAGTAATGCCGAGTCTGGACATGACCGCATCGCCGCCCTTTTTGTCCGTACCGGGCTTTAGAATAATCGCGCGCATGCCGCGTTCGCCATAATTATGTGCAACCTGCAGCAGATTTGTCGTTTTACCGCAATTCATCGCACCATATCTGAAATAGAGTTTTGCCATGTTCGCCTCCTGCAATATCATTTAACAAATTTCCATTTTATGGAATATTCATTTTCTCCACTTATATATTATACCAGAGATAGACGTCTGTTTGCGAATAGAATCCACCACACCTACCGCTGCACCTTGTATTTTAACTGAAGATTTCGGGTCCCACAGCACGTACTTTTCCATGTATTCCTTGTTTTGGAACATGCGAAAAAGGGTTGGACACTCCAACCCTTTGTCAGTTTCAGCAATATTGGTTTCTTACTTAAGACCGTATTTTTGCTTGAATTTGTCAGCACGACCGCCACGCTCAACCTGCTTCATAGAACCAGTAAAGAACGGATGACACTCTGCGCAGATTTCAAGACGGATTTCCTTGTTAGTAGATCTAGTCTTGAAAGTATTACCACATGCGCAATGTACTTCTACCTCATTGTATTCAGGATGGATTCCTTGTTTCATGAGATTCACCTCTTTCTAGATTTTATGGGATTGTGATTTGGCAATCCCTCTTAGTTATACCATATTGAAAATGAGCCCACTTCCAATAATTGTGTCAAATTTACTCGAACAGTCTTCCACCCAAATATATTAAGGGCAATTGGACTTATTGTCAAGCTTAATTATTTTATCATGGTATACCCAAAATTTCAACATTCTATTCCAAGAATCAGATGCTGTTTTTCCCCTGTTTGATGCCTTCTCTAATTTTAGATACGAACTCAACATTGGTTTTGGTTTCCACCAGTTTATCCATAAGCTGTTCAGTCACTTCCTGAACATTCTGGTTGCCCAGTACACGCCTGATGTGCCAGATTGCCTCAAGCTCCTCACGTGATAGAAGCTTGTCTTCACGTCTTGTGCCTGATTTCAGAATATCCACTGCAGGGAAGATCCGTTTCTCAGACAAACGACGGCTGAGTGTCAGTTCCATATTGCCTGTACCCTTGAATTCTTCAAAAATGACATCGTCCATTCTCGAACCGGTTTCGATCAGAGCCGTCGCCAGGATTGTCAGACTACCTCCGCTTTCAATATTACGTGCAGCGCCAAAGAATCTTTTCGGCTTGTGGAGGGCCGCAGGGTCAAAGCCGCCAGAAAGTGTCCGGCCCGATGACGGTATGACGAGGTTATAGGCCCGTGCCAGTCGCGTGATACTGTCGAGCAGAACAACGACATCCTTGCCCTGTTCAACCAGCCCCTTGGCTCTGCAAAGCACCATTTCAGCTACTTTGATATGGTGTGAAGGCAGTTCGTCAAAGGTTGAGTAAATGACATCCGCATTAATGGACCGCTCCATCTCCGTAACTTCCTCAGGACGTTCATCAATCAGGAGCACAATGACTTCTGCATCCGGGTTGTTTCTTGTAATGTTCTGAGCAATTTTCTGAAGCAGAATGGTCTTGCCTGTTTTTGGCGGTGCGACAATGAGTCCACGCTGTCCCTTGCCAATCGGCGATATCAAATCAATGAGGCGCATGGAAAGCTCTCCGCTTCCATCATCCAAATTAAATCGTTCTTCCGGGTAGAGAGGTGTCAGATCATCAAATCGCGGTCTGACAGCATTTGATTTTGGCTTCTGTCCATTGATTTCCTTAACATAAATCAGTGCCCTAAATTTTTCAGACTGAGTCGGTGTACGCGTGACCCCTTTGATTTTGTCACCAGTGCGCATATTGAACTTACGTATTTGTGACGGTGAAACATAGACATCCAGATCGCTTGAAAGGAAGTTCTTGAATCGCAAAAAGCCATAGCCCTGGTCAATGACCTCCAGCACGCCTTCAACAACATCATCATCAGCCTGTTCCTTCAAATCTTTAGAAATACCTTCTCGACCGCCCTCTGCTTCGTTTTCGTCTGTGCGCTTTCTCACGGAACGTGTTCGGTGTGCACGAGGCTCCTTCATTTCAGGCTCCGCCCCATTTTCACCAGACTTGGACTTTGCAGCCTCTTTGAAAACAGGAACTTCATCTTCGGAAACACGACCTTCAACTTGAGAAACGTCAACTGTAACATCCGCTTCAGCTGCGTCCGGCGCAGACGTCTCCATATTTCCATTTACAATGGCATCTATCAGCTCATCCTTTTTCATTCTTGAATAATTTTTAATTTTCATGGCCTTAGCAATGGCCTTCAGGTCGGGCAGATTTTTTGCCTTCAAACTTTCGAGCTCCATGAGCACCTCCAAAATACATGCTTTCCATATGCTATATGAATATTATTTATGTGACAGGAATATTACACTTGCACAACATTATCTTAATTATGCTTTATATGTGTTAGCGCACATTGTATATTAATTGTGAATGAATTCTAAGACAAAACCGGGAGGTTTTTATCATGAACCACATAAAAAAACTTTTGCTTGTAACCCTAATGCTGGTCCTCTTTTCTACCGTGACATTTGCAGAGGACACAATCACTGTAAATATTGACGGAAATCCGATTGCCTTTGAAACCGAGCCCCAAATGAATGGAAATACCATCATGGTTCCCATGAAGGAATTTTTCGAAGCGATGGGCGCGCGTGTCCTGTGGGTCGAATCTGAACGCATGGTTATCGCATATAAGGATAACATGCACATGAAGCTTCAGCTTGGCAACAAAATCGCTTTTAGAAACGGAAAACGATTTATGCTCGAAGCCGAACCTGTTATCAGCGACGGCAGAACCCTTGTACCTATCCAGATTATTGCGGAGACCTTCGATATGAAGCCGACCTGGGATGCGGATACAAAAACACTTACCCTTGAAGGCTCAGATGACGACGCCGGACTGAAGATGTTTTCAGACGGAATCTACAAAACCAAACCTATTGATGAACTTGGTATAGCAATATCCATTCCTTATCACTGGGAAAATCTTGAGGGACCTTTTCAATACGGTTATCAGGACGATTTTGAGTCATACAGCATTACACTGATGTCCCAATCTATTGATAAGACAATAACACTCACAGAATTGGTTGATGAAAATAAGGCGATTCTTTTAGATGCCTATGATGAGGATATCACATTTACAGGTGAAGAAGTACTAAAAATTGATAATTTGATTGATGTTCGAAAACTCTTCATTACAACAACAGAGAACGACCTCAAGCAGAAACAGGTGCTTTACATTTTAAAGCAGGATGACACGGCATACTACATGACCTGTCATTATGGCAAGGAAGTTCCTGAGGAAGACATCATTGCGGTTTTTGACAATATCATTTCGACCTTCAAAATTCGCAACCTATCCATCGACTCTGAAGAAGAGCACTATATGGAATTCGAAGAATTCTATACGCGAGGAGTCCACCTCAATCAGGAATACTATTCAAATATGATTGTTGAGAAGAGCGAGATTCCTTTTAGCGGAACCCTCAATGAGGGCCACCATCTTGACGCTTTCCTGGTCAAGGTTCAAAGCGGAAGCGAGTCCCTTGACTTCATCATACCAATTACAGGCACGACCTTTGATGGAACCATTTATACCCCTTTCGGATTGGGTAAACACAATATATTCATAGCTGGCATACCGGCAGATTCAGACAACGCTTCAGGTGCGTCCAGCACAGGAGACGGCGCTTCAGATTACGCACTCGCCAACCCGGAAAGCACCAGTGACGAAGACAAGGACTCAACCCAGTCTACAGGCACACAGCGTGACCCAATGGACGACCTTATAGATACCAGTGCCGCTCTGCCCCTTCTTGGAAGCTCAGCGCGCATTCCCGTAATGCAGTTCAGCGTCATCAACATTGACTCAAGAACCATGCGTTACCGTATTCCGACAAACACCATCCGAAGCAAGGATGTACAGATTGATTCTACTGCGAGACTTCTGACTTATCAGGTCAGCAGCCAGTATATGAAAGCCAGGGAGCTCTTCGCATGGATGATCAACAACATAGCCATTGATGAGAACACGGACATCTCGCGCAGCAATTATCAGGTATTCGACACGGCAGTTGGTACACATGAACAAATCAATCAGCTTTATGTCGCATACCTCAGGGCTCTGGATATCCCGGCACGGGTTATGAAGGGCTCAGCAGGCACAGATGTTTATTTCTGGACTGAGCTTTACCTCAATGGCTCATGGGTCACTTCAGACCTGATTGAAGGCATACTGCTCAAGGATGATGAGTCTGCCCATATCTCAGATTACATGTATTTCAACATCAATTTTGAAAACCACAGATACCGCTACGACCTGATTCAGGTTATGCCTTACTGATTTCGTAGCAGCTGGCATCTGATATTTGAAACCCAAACCCCCGTAAACTCCTTTTGAAGAGCTTGCGGGGGGTTTTTATCTTCACTTATTAGCCAGGCACTGGTCCCACGGCTTGATTCTCATAGTCTTATGTCCAGAACAAAGTCCAATTTCCTAAACAATAAAAAAGGCCACAGAATGCATTCCATTGGAAAGTCATTCTGTGGCCCTGAACTACTGACAAGCTTCAAATCTCCACCTTGGTGGATTTTCGAAACACTCAACAGTCTTAAGTTCAGTGCATTATTTTTTTAGACCTAGAATTGCTCGCGCTTCAGCAGGTGTTGCAACTTCACGACCCAGCTCTCCCGCAAGTCTAACTATACGCTCTACAAAATCAGCATTTGACTCGGCTTTAACACCTTTTGTCAGGTAAATGTTGTCTTCGAAACCTACACGAACATGACCGCCAAGAAGAATCGCCATTGTTGTAAGCGGCAGCTGAGTGCGACCAACACCCGCAACTGTCCACGTTGCATCTGACGGAATCTTATTTACCATGAACATAAGATCTTCAGGTGTGCCCGGGCAAGCGCCTGGTACACCCAGAACAAAGTCAAAATGGAATGCCCCATCAACAAGACCTTTTTTCTTAAGATTCATAGCATTTTGAATCATGCCGCGCTCGAAAATTTCAAGCTCAGGCTTAACACCAAGTTCCTGCATGCGCTTTGCGAATTTTTCAATGTACTCTTCAGAGTTCATGAAAACATCCGGACCAAAGTTACATGTACCCATGCTGAGTGTAGCCATTTCTGGAGACAGCTCGACTGGCTGAAGACGTTCTTCCGGTGAGTGCCATACAGCACCGCCTGTAGACGGCTGGAAAATAACGTCGCATTTTGCTTCTACAAGCTCCTTGATTTCCTTGTACATTTCGTAAGCCTGAGTTGGAGACCCATCTGCATTACGTGCATGTACGTGAACAATCGAAGCACCTGCCTGCCAGCATTTGTACGCTTCTTCTGCAATTTCTGCAGGCGTAATAGGCAGATTAGGCTGATGTTCTCTTGTAACTTCCGCACCCGTAAGTGCTGCTGTTATAATCAGTTTTTCCATGGGAGAACCTCCTTATTTTCTTTGCTTGTCTTTAGGCGTTACACAAGTGCCTGAAGCCTTGCAAACAACAATTGGCTCTTCCAAAACGTCACACGCTGAATCGCTGATGTCTGGACGAGGTACGATGACCTTTCTCGCTTCGAATACCATTTTTCTTGAAGAGTTTCCGACCTTGATAATCTCTCCAACAGCTTCAATGTAGTCACCTGCAAATACAGGTGCACAGAACTCGACATTGTCATAGCCTGCGAAAAGACCTTCGTCTCCATCTTGACGGATTAGAAGTTCTGTTGCCACATCGCCAAATAGCTGAAGCATTTTTGCACCATCAACCAGATTGCCACCATAGTGTGCGTCGTGCATGCTCATACGCATGCGGATCATTGCTTGTTCCATTTTTAAAACCTCCTGTAGGGACACGACCTTACCGACAGCCGCCCTCTATAAAGGGAAGGTTCACCTTCATTATAGTATGAAGATTTGCAAAAGAAAACCCTCTTCATACAAAATGGTCAAAAGATTGACAAAAGTTTAATTATCAGGCTCTATAAAAGGGCTACAAGCCACTGGATTTCGACTTGACCCGCTTCAGCCTGAAAAAGTCCTCCCGCTCCTTCTCCTCCAAGGTCTCCTCTATCTTCTTAACCAGACCCTTATATTTTGGAATCTGAATCTTTTCAAGCGCATTGGCACGCTTCTGTGTCTTTCGGATTTCCATGGCAAGCTTATAGACCTTGGTCTCAACTTCAGCAAGCTCATAGGTCAGAAATCGGACACGCCTGAACTTGCGAACCGCCTGATCCAGCGCTGCATTGGTTCTGAAAAAACCATAGCTGGCGACAAACTTTTCCTTCTTATAGCGGACCTCCGGGATTTCCACCCCCATGACCGACGTCAAGAGGAGCTGGTATTCTTCAATTTTGGGAATTGAAATCGCGATTTCCTCCACTGCGTTCACACCCAGTGTGACACTGGCAAACCGGAGGGATTCATAGGCCTCTTCATAAACTTTTGCGATTTCCTTCTGGATGGTCTCCGCTCTTGAAATCAGCCCCATCATTTCCCGTATGAGCACATTCCGTTTTTTATCGAGCAAGTCAAAGCCCTTTTCAGAGAAATTGAGCAGGCTTTTTGCCTTCAGAAGGTTGGCCTTGGTAGGTGCGTGGCTCTGATTCATTCCACTCCCCCCCTGTAATGACCTGCAATTATTTCCTCACTGAGCCTGTCGAGCTCCGTCTTCGGCAGAATCGACAGGATGTCCCAGGCAATTTCAAGACTCTCGTTGATGTTGCGGTTGGATTCCATGCCCTGTGTGACAAAGCGTGCCTCAAAGGCCCGTCCAAACTCCATATAGAGTCTGTCCACCGCTGACAGATCCGCTTCACCGATGATCTGGGCGAGCGCTCTGACATCCTGGACCTTGGAATAAGAGGAAAAGAGCTGATTGGCCACATCCGGATGCTCCTTGACCGTATAGCCCTCTCCAATACCATCCTTCATGAGACGTGACAAGGACGGCAGGACGTTCACCGGCGGATAGATATTGTCATAGTACAAGTCCCTGCTGAGAACGATCTGGCCTTCTGTTATATAGCCTGTCAGATCAGGTACAGGGTGGGTGATATCATCATTTGGCATGGTTAGAATGGGCAGAAATGTAATGGAACCGACTTTCTCCCTCAGCATGCCCGCGCGCTCATAGAGCGATGCCAGATCGGAGTAGAGGTAGCCAGGATAGCCCTTTCTGCTGGGAACCTCTTCCCTTGCGGAGGAAACCTCACGCAGGGCTTCACAGTAGGACGTGATGTCCGTCATGACCACAAGAATGTTATAACCCTCCTCAAAGGCAAGATATTCGGCAGCTGTCAGTGCACACCTTGGCGTACTCACCCTTTCAACAATGGGATCGTCTGCCAGGTTGATAAACATGACGACATTCTCAAGGGCACCAGAGGCCTCAAAGCTGCGTTTGAAAAAGGCTGCATCGTCATGCTTGACGCCTATTGCGGCAAAGACCACAGCAAATTTCTCGCCGCTCTCCTCACCGATTTTCGCCTGCCTGACGATTTGAGCAGCGAGCTCGTTGTGCGGCAGGCCGTTTCCCGAAAATATGGGAAGCTTCTGCCCGCGAATGAGTGTCGTCAGGGTGTCTATGGTTGAAATACCCGTTTGAATATAGTTCTTCGGGTATTTTCGTGCAACGGGGTTGATGGGTCTGCCGTTGATGTTGTGCATTGTCCCTGAATAGATTTCTCCACCTTCATCAATGGGCTTTCCAACCCCATTGAAGGTTCGACCCAGAATTTCATGGGACAGGCTGATTTCAAAGGGGTTGCCTGTGAACTGTACGGATACATTTTGGGTGGACAGTCCTGATGTCCCTTCGAACACCTGAGCTATGACCCGGTCCCCATCAATACGAATGACTTTTCCCATACGGCTCTTCTGTCCATCAATCTTAATCCGGACAATCTCACCGTAGGAAGCCGCCTGAACACCATTCAGAATAATCAGAGGGCCTTCCACCTTTTCGAGTGTCAAATACTCTCGTTTCATGCGCTCCCTCCTATCCTTCCGCGTACTGTACAATCAGTTCATTGTAGAATTCTTCCACTTCCTGACGCAATCTTCCAATCCCGCGCAGATCCTCGTTGGGAATGGTATATTTCATTTTCATGACCTTTCCAAAGAGTTCATCGTCCTTGGCTACAGATATAGGCACGCCCAGATTGATGGCTTCTTTGGCCCTATCATACAGATACTTGATCATGCCCAGCATGAGATGCTGTTTTGGAAGTGGAACATAGGTATCATCTGCATGAAAGGCGTTCTGCTGCAGGTATCCAATCTTTAGAACCTTGGAAATCTCAAGAATCAGACGTTGATCATCGGGCAGTACGTCTTCTCCAACAAGGGCCACAATATCAGAAAGCTTATTCTCTTCAAAGAGAATGCTGATCATTTCGTTTCTAAGCTCAATGATGTCTCCACTGACATTTTCCGTATACCAGGGCGACAGGATTTTTATATAGCCGCTGTAGCTGGTCAGCCAATTGATAGACGGATAATGTCTTGCGTAGGCAAGCTTCTTGTCAAGCGCCAGAAATGCATTTACAAAGCGCTTGGTATTCTCCGTAACCGGCTCTGAAAAATCCCCGCCTGCCGGTGACACAGCCCCGATAATGGTAACCGACGCCTCCTGTTCGCACAGGGTGTTCACGTAGCCGGCACGTTCATAGAACTCTGCCAGCCTTGACGGCAAATAGGCTGGATAGCCTTCCTCTGCAGGCATCTCTTCAAGACGACCGGATATTTCACGCAGCGCCTCTGCCCACCTTGAAGTGGAGTCTGCCATAATCGCCACATGATATCCCATGTCTCTGTAGTACTCAGCCAGGGTAATGCCTGTATAGATACTCGCTTCCCTTGCGGCAACCGGCATATTTGATGTATTTGCAATGAGTATGGTGCGCTCCATGATGGGCTTGTCGGTTTTGGGGTCAATCAGTTTGGGGAACTCTTCCAGAACATCCGTCATTTCATTGCCCCGCTCACCGCATCCGATATAGACGATGATATCCGCGTCAGACCACTTGGCAAGCTGATGCTGGGTCATGGTCTTTCCAGTTCCAAAGCCCCCAGGAATAGCTGCTGTGCCGCCCTTGGCAATCGGAAAGAATATGTCCAGTACACGCTGTCCTGTAACAAGGGGCTTCATGAGCATCTTTCTTTCAATCACAGGGCGCGGCACTCGCACGGGCCACTCCTGATACATTTTGATTTCGTGCCGTTTGCCCTTATTGTCCTCAACAACTGCAAGCACCGTATCGATGGTATAGGCACCGTCAGGCACCCGCTCAACAACAAGACCTCCGATTTCAGGCGGTATGAGGACCCGGTGCTCTATAAGACTGGTTTCCTGAACACGACCGATAATCTGTCCCTCACGGACCTGATCATTCACTTCAATTTCAATTTTTATAGCCCATTTCTTGTCAAAATCAATGGAAATGAGTCCAATCCCCTCGGGGATGAAATCTGCGCACATATTGTTGATGGTATGAAGGGGACGCTCTATCCCGTCGAACATATTTCCAAGCAGACCCGGCCCCAGTTTCAGGGAGAGTGGACGTCCTGTAGATTCAACCAGTTCTCCAATCTGAAGTCCCTCGGTTTCTTCATAGACCTGAATCGTCCCCATATCCCCCTCAAGGGATATGACCTCGCCAATCAGCTTCTTGTTTCCAACGGTAACCATTTCCCGCATCTTATACTGCTGCATGCCCGCAGCACGCACCACCGGTCCATTGACCATTTGAATAACCGCATTACCTGCCATCATAATCACCCGCTTCACCGATAATGTCGTAGACCAGCTGTCCCATAAAACGTTTGTTATCTGTAATCACTGCAGCAAGCGAAAAGTCAATCCGCACTTTTCGAGCGCCATCATACACGACGAAACCGCCTATGATGTCTTCGTCTGTGGAAACGAGACGGATATCCCGATTTGAGTACCCGGCCTTATGAAGGGAGGCCTCAATCATTTCACCAAAATGCTGATGGTCATGCTGTGTGAGCTCTACAATGACTGCGTCGAACTCATGAAACCGTTCCAGTGTGGCCTTCAGATTATCCTTGAGAAACATGGCGTAGATTTCGGATTCCACAAACAGGTGGATCCGGTCACGCACCGCATCAAGAAGCTCATCTATGAGTGCATTACGTTTATGAAGCACTTTCTTTTTGCTCTCACTCTTCGCTTTTGCAAGCAAACGTCTTCGTTCATCAAGCGCCTTTGCCTCCATCTGCTTAATGAACTCAGCCTTCTTTTCAATCACGGATTCCTCAAAGACCTCGAGCGCATGCTTGTTTTCTGATTCAATACTTTTCAGCTTATTGTCATACTCATCGATGATTTTCTGAAGAACGGCTTTTTTGAACAATTCCAGTTTATCTTCAATGGTTATCATGCATGTCACCTTCTTCACCGCTACTATAGTTAAAACTTCAATCCTATCGATTCCCTGATATAACGCGATATCCGATCCTCATCCGTCTCGTCATGGGTTCCTGGAATCTGTACAATCAGCGTTCTGGACTCCCGCAGCTTACGCTCCATGATTTCCTCTTCGGCCTTTTTCATCACCCCGCCGGTCACCATGATAATGCCCACTTCAGGGTCGGCAATCAGTTCATCTATCTTGCTGACAATAGACTCCCTATCGTCAAGCAAAATACCGCCAACACCTGCCAGACGCATGCCAACCAGCGTTTCTGAGTTGTCGCTTATCAAAAATGAACGCATTGTCAAACACCTACAGTCTGCCTAGAATCAGAATTGAAATAATCAGACCATATATGGCAATACCCTCAGCAAGCCCTACAAAGATGAGAGTCTTACCTAGAATTTTAGGATCCTCACTCACTGCCCCCAGTGCTGACGATCCAACCGCGCCAACCGCATAGCCGGCACCAATCGTCGCAAAGCCCGTACTGAGCGCTGCTGCAATGAATCCCATGCCTGAAGCACTTGCTATACCGTCTTCAGCAGCGGCAAGGGCTACATCCGGCACCAGGATTCCAAGCGCAAGGAGCATCAGCGGAATATACCCAATGAGATTCCACTTCAAAATTCGCTTTAGCTTTGAACGGTCTGAGTCCCTGTTAAGAAGGACAACACCTGACAGTATGGTTGCAAATACAATGGTTAAACTCAGTCCAAGAATTATTTTCATTTTACGCCTCCATTTATCGACCCTGATGTTACCTGTCCATATGTACTGCTGCAGGTGAAAACGGAACGCCCTCACCTGTGTAGTATTTGCTGAAAAGTTCATAGTAGACCAGACGAAGACCCTGTATAAATACAATGAGACCTTCCAGACAGATAACAATCACATTTCCTACAATAAACATCGATATATCCCCTGCAAGGGTTCCGATTATGCTCGCCATGGTGTGAAAGGCTATGAAGAGTCCCACGTGATTGAGTGCGAATGCCCCTACACGTATGAATGAGACACTGTTCGAAAGCATGCTGAGGAATGTTTCCAGGATGTCAAAGCCGCTCTCAACATAGTATTCACTGGCCGACTCATGATAGAGCGGTCGTTTGCCCCTTACGGCATTGGCAAGGGGTTCCCTGACGATAATCAGGCATACTGCCGCAAGGGCGAGTCCTGTCAGCAGCCCTGAATAGGCCGCCATTTTGTCGTGGAGTTTTGAGGCCGCTACGCCGAGCACCGATAGATATAGGACGAGTCCAGCCACGCCATTCCTTCCGAATAGGCCCTCTTTCACATCCTTGACCTTCAATTTATTGAATATGCTGTATCCGAAACTGATCAGCAGAAGAAATATGCCAATCGCAATCGATAAGATGAGAATTGTATTGATATTCTCAATCGGCCTTATAAAAAGGGACTCTCCAATCGCTTCATTCCCTGTCAGCTTCTCAGCTATGCCCGATATGACATTTTCATATCCAAAGACACTGTCGTAAAAGAAACCAAACACCATGGAACTTATGCCCAGTCTTGAAAGGATACCCCCATACAGGTTTCCCGCCTGCCTTCGCATGAGCAGGAGGCCAGCCATATAGAGTACAAGCCCCTGACCCATGTCACCAAACATGGCCCCGAACAGAAACATGTAGGTAAGTCCTAAGAAGACCGTCGGGTCTGCCTCCGAATACGAGGGCGTCCCGTACATTTCAACAAGGAGCTCAAAGGGTCTGAGCAGTTTGCTGTTTCTCAGCTTTGTCGGTGGTATGAGCTGTCTTGAAGTCTGATCCAATGTTTTGAAGCCCACAATGATGTTGTAGCCTATGGCTTCAATGTTGTCTTGAATGTAGTCCTTCTCGCGCCTGCTCACCCAGCCTGAAAGATAGAAGAAGCTCTTGGTACAGGCAATTTTGGACTTGAGTGCCGCGACAGACTCCTCCATGGCGGTTCTCGAATAGCACCGCTCAATGCTATCAGCATATTGCGCCTTGCTTTCCCGTATTTTTTCGTTAAGCGTCTCTATCATCTTCTCAATTTCCATAATACGCTGATGTATCTTTTCAATCATCTGATTCACCGGCCCCAGATATTTCGACTCTACCTTAATTTCCGTAAAATACACGGACCTGAGTATCCGAGCGGTCTCCATATCCAAGGATTTTGGTGAGATGACCAGATAGGCTTCTTCATCATTGAATGCGCCGATATGCATGGCAGCTGCAGACACATTTTCATAGTTCATGGTGAACTTCTGCCTATTTTCCTTTTTAAGCGTTCCAAGCTTCATACTGAAATGCTGCATCTTGGAAACTGCTTTCAAGTCTATTTCCACACCCCTCAGTCCCTCTACGATCTGCATGCTTCTCAAACCGTCAAGCTCCTGCTCCAGGTCTTCTTTCTTAAGATTGATGTCCTTGAACTGTGTGAATATCTGATCTATGCTTTCTTCAACATCCCCGTATTCGTAGTCCTCTTCGAAATGCCTACGCTGGATCACACGTGGAATATCCATTAAGATCATAAGCTCTTCCAGCTCCTGCTGAATCCGCTTGAAACTCTTCTCTGTCCTATAGGGTTTAATCATGCACATGTTCATGATTTCATCCAGGTTCTCTTCAAGCATGTTCAGGGTGAAATTGCTCTCATCTATCTCCGTCATGGCATCAATCAGATGCACATTTTCCATGAGTACTATTTTCCGCAGAATCTGATCAAGATGATCTTGATGCGCAACCAGATTCATCAGTTCCATTTTTTCAACTGCCACAAGGCTTCCCCTCCTTTCGTGAAACCTTTAGGACTACGCTTTTCGTATGCGTACCAGATACTGCAAAGTCTGCGCCCTGTCAAACCCGTAGCGTTTGGCTTCAAAGATCGTAAACAGGTCACGCATCTCGTATTCCAGCTGGTGAACATAGACCATAGACTCAATGATGTTCATTCGGTTGGCCTTCTTCATCTTCATGAATTCATCGTATATGTATCGCTCCATATTCAACTCAAGAAAAATTTCAAAATCCTGCTTTTCAACTAAAAACCCATAAGGTCCTTCCCTTATATACTGAAGCGCCTCCTCCATGGAACTGGCGTAGCAGAGTGTTTTTAAATGCTTATACTTCAGGGCATATCCCCCTAGAAGCGTATAGTTCAAAAGCTCTTCCGCCGAAAGTCCGTAGAATTTTCGTCCCCGATAAATCCACTGTAGGTTTAGGATGTCCGTGTTCTTGCCCAGCATCTCGCGCAGGGGTCCACGGTCTTCACTCGAAAGCTTTTCAACATGTTCGTTCAAGGTTTTGAAATAGTACCTGTCAAGGTTCATTTCCATATAGAATATGCGCTTTTGAGGCGGCTCATTCATATAGTATTCAAGCAGCTTCCTATAGGGCGTACCATCAAGCGCCTCAAGCAGCGCTTCCAAAGACGTGACGCGCTGAAGCTTTTCGAAGTCCAGCCCTCTGTTGATGTCCAGAATAACAAGATGCTCCAAAATGATTTCCAGACTTTCATGCCTGATGAGCGCCCTGACCAGCAATTTCAAGTCTTCTATTTCATAACGCATGAACATGGTCCTAAGCAGCTTTTTATATTCATCGGTGAAGAAATGAATCATGCCCTTCATCCTCTGAAACATAGCCCGTTTGAAGATGACTTCAAGCATATCGATACTTACGGTGTTCTCTTCAACATCCTGCAGATAGGGACCATAATCTGTCTGCTTCTTCAAATAGGAAATCATGTCAGAAAGTGTGCTGAGTTCAAGCAAGTAGTCATAGTCCTTTTTCTTGAGCAAATGACTTTCCAGGGCACGAATCTTTGTATTAATGGCTGCAAATCGCTTAATGCCCATACCTAAGCCCCCTGATTTTCCTCTCTCGCCTGATTCATCACCGTTTCAAACAAACGGATGAAAACCTTTTCCACCATTTCCTCCTTGTGCTCTTCAAGGAGTCTGTCAAGCCTGCCGCATTCCATGTCGCCTTCACTTTCAATCTGTTCAGCTTCGCTGCGGGCTTTCTCGACGATTGCATCGTATTTTTCCTTCGCTTCTTTTCTGGCTTCCTTCATGATCGAGAACTCAAGATCCTTCTTTTCCTTTTTCAGAGCGTTCTTCTTATCTTTCTCGTCCATAATGGCATTCTTTTCAACCTTGACTGCTTGGGTGTCAATTTCGATGATCCTGCGCAGTGTCTCTTCTATCATTTTCGCCTGCATACCATCACCTCACTGAAGACTTCTACATCAGACGTGTCAAACCTTCAAAATTTTCTGATAATTAACATATATCCGCTCATGTGGTTATCATACCCAGTTGGACTCCCACTAAGCGATGTAAGTGCTTCAAAATGTTCTGCCATCCATATTTACAGTGGCTCCACATCTGCACATTAAAAAAGGGACTGCTCAAAAGCAATCCCTTAGATTGTCGACAAAGTCGACAAGATGACAGACTATATATCCAGCACTTCCCGAACACCGCTCAGGAAGTCGAACACCGCACCAGGTGCCTGGTTTGGCTCCACAGATGCACATACCTTGCAGAGCTTGGTTCCGATAATAACACCGTCGGCATACTTAACCGCTTCCTTTGCCGCTTTTGGACCGTCGATGCCAAAGCCCGCGAGAACAGGCCGCTCTGTAAGCGCCTTGAGCTTGGTGTAATTGTCCTTGACACGGGTGTCCTGCGTTGCACGGACGCCGTCACTGCCTGTAATTCCCGTGTAGTTTACCGAATAGACAATTCCAGTTCCTCTTGCCGCAATCTCTTCCAGTCGGGAAGCCGACGTCGGTGATGTGAAGCTCGCAACCGCTACGCCTGTAAAATCAAATTCGCTTTCAATATCCTTCTGCGCTTCCAGTGGCAGGTCTGGAATAACCAGTCCAGTTATACCCTCTGCCTTGATTTCATCTATAAAGCGCTGGACGCCGTATCCAAAGAGGGTGTTCAAATACACCAGCAGGTAAACCGGCTTGTCAAAGTCCCTGACAGCTTTTCCAGCAAGGGCAATGGCCTTGTCTGGTCGCATACCCGCCTTAATGGCCTTCTCTGCGGCTTGCCTTAAAACCGCACCGTCTGCCAAGGGGTCCGTATGCGGAACGCCCAGCTCCAAGTAATCCGAGCCTGCCCTGACCGCCGCACCTAGAAGTTCCATGGTTGTTTTATCATCGTATTCACCCAGCATGAAGAAGGGCATGAGCATTTTTCTCTGTGTCATCTTACATCGCTCCTTTCAGGACAGACTCCATGTCCTTGTCGCCACGGCCTGACAGATTGACAAGAATGACCTTGTCCTTGTCCATTTCAACGGCCTTCTTAAATGCACCTGCAAGGGCATGTGCACTCTCAAGCGCTGGAATAATCCCCTCGGTTCTACTCAATCTGTGGAATGCCTCAAGTGCCTCATCATCTCTGACAGCTTCGTACTTGGCCCGACTCAGCGCACTGAGATGCGCATGTTCCGGTCCGATACCCGGATAGTCAAGACCTGCGGAAACCGAGTGTACAGGCTCAATATGTCCATTTTCATCATGCAGCACAACCGTGCGCATGCCGTGTATGATGCCATCCTTACCCAGACCCAGGGTCTTTGCATGCTTGCCCTTGTCGTCTGAAATACCGCCTGCCTCTATCCCGATCATCTCAACCGATTCATCTTGAACAAATGGATGGAAGAGACCAATAGCGTTACTTCCACCCCCCACTGCGGCAACGAGCATATCCGGCAGTTTTCCCGTATATTCAATCATTTGTTCACGTGCTTCTTCACCTATGATTTTCTGGAAGGTTCTAACCATAAGCGGGTATGGGTGTGGCCCAACCACAGAACCGATGACATAGAATGTGTCGTCTGCCTGAGCAACCCAATCGCGGATTGCCGCGCTCGTCGCATCCTTCAGCGTGCCTTCACCCTCAGAGACAGGCTTTACAGAAGCGCCCAGAAGCTCCATACGCTGTACGTTGGGTGCCTGCCGCTCAATGTCTTCAACACCCATGTAGACCGTACAGGTCAGTCCGAAGAGGGCACATACCGTAGCTGTTGCCACACCGTGCTGACCTGCGCCAGTTTCTGCAATGATGTTCTTCTTCCCCATCCGCACTGCTAGAAGAATCTGGCCCAGCACATTGTTAAGCTTGTGTGCGCCAGTATGGTTGAGGTCCTCTCTTTTTAGAAAGATCTGAGCACCGCCAAGCTGGTCTGACAGACGCTTTGCGTGATATACAGGTGTGGGTCTGCCAGCATAATGTCTGAAGAGACCGTTGAGTTCTTCTATAAAATCAGGATCCTCCTGTGATGCGTAAAAGGCCTTTTCCAAATCTTCCAGTGGCTGCATGAGTGTTTCAGGCACAAATCTGCCCCCGTATTTTCCAAAATATCCTGTATGCTTTTCCATGATTATTCCTCCCTTGACTTTCGGACCGACCTTACAAATTGCCGCATTTTTTCTGGATCTTTAACACCCTCTGTTTCAACACCAGAGCTGATATCCACAACATCTGGCGCTAAGATACCGATACACTGTTCAACATTGCCGGCATCAAGACCCCCGGCTGCAATTCTGATGACGCCTTCTCCTGGAAGGGCTTTTTTCCATGCAAACTGTTTTCCGGTTCCGCCCGCTTGAGCTGGGCTGAATGTATCGTACACGACACCTGAAGCCCCTTGGTCCTCAAGCAATTTGAGCTCTTCGTCATCCTTTACTGAAACGGATTTCCAAACCTGCCTGTCCAGGTCATACCCCATGGCACTTTCCGAACCGTGGAGCTGAACAATATCCAGACCGCAAACCTGTGCTATACGCTGTACATCTTCCTTGGGCCTGTCGACAAAGACACCGACTGTACGAATGTTACTGGAAAGCTCTGAAATCAGCCTTTTTGCTTCTTCCGGCGAAACCTGCCGCTTGCTTTTTGCAAAGACAAAACCCGCATAGTCGATGCCAAGCTGATTGGCAACACGCACATCACTTGCACGTGTAAGACCACAAATCTTGATTTTCGGTTCTTCCGGTGCGCCGACAAAGGCTCTTATAAAGGCTTCGTCCCCTTTTCGCATAAGCGTTTCACCGACTAAAAACGCATGCACGCCGCTTTCCTTCAGCCGGTCCATGTCCTGTGATGTCTCAATACCGCTTTCACTTACAACGAGACGTCCGGCTGGAATAAGTGCCGTAAGGCGTTCTGTGGTGCTAATATCCGTTCTGAAGGTTTTCAGATTCCTGTTATTAATGCCAATAATCGCGTCCTTCAGCTTCAGCGCTTTAATCATCTCAAGCTGATTGTGGGCTTCAACCAGGACATCGAGCCCGAGAAGACGTGCGTATTTGTAGAGTTCCTCCATGTCGGCCTGATTCAGAACTGCTGCGATGAGGAGGATGGCATCCGCGCCACTGAGCTTTGCAAAGTCTATCTGAATCTTATCCACTATAAAATCCTTGCAGAGAATTGGCAGGGCAGTGGATTTTGCAACCGCCTGCAAATCAATCAGGCTTCCCTTGAAATAGTCCGGTTCAGTCAGCACTGATATACATGCAGCCCCGCTTTTTTCGTATTTCACAGCCTGTTCAGCAGGATTCGCCCCTATATTGATATCTCCCTTTGACGGTGAGGCTCTTTTGAACTCAGCGATCACCGCCCGACTGCTCTTTGAATATTCAAGTGCCTGTCCGAAGCTGATGCGCAGCCGTCTTTTCTGGTCCAGGGCACATCGGTGTATTTCAAGTCTTTCTTCTCTTGTGTAGCCAGCCTTTATGGACTCAATCCGCATTTTTCTCTTTGAGACAATTTCCCTTAATATATCGTGCATCACATACCTGCCATTTCATTCGTCTTCTGTTTCAGGGCTTCAAGCTTATCCTTGGCTGCGCCGCTGTCAATTGCCTGTGCCGCTATTTCAACACCTTCTTCAAAGCTTTTTGCAATACCCCCTACAAAGAGCACTGCTGCGGCGTTGAGTATTACCGCATCTCGATAAGCGGATGGCGAACCGCTGAGTACGCCTTCCATAATCTTGGCGTTTTCTTCAGCCGTTCCACCCTTTAAGGCTTTGTCTGCCACTTCCATGAGCCCCAGTTGACCTGCACTGATCTCGTAGGTTGTCTTAGTCCCGTTTTGAACGAGAATGCCCTTGTTCTTGCCCTCCAGAGTAAGCTCGTCCATACCATTCTGACTGCAAACAAAGAGGGTACTCTCCATACCCATCAAAACACCGGCATCCGCCATGGTTTCGAGTTTTGATGGATCACCAACACCAATGATCTGTCCCTGAAGTTTCACGGGATTGCAAAGCGGTCCAATCAGATTAAAAATGGTTCTGAATCCAAGGCTTCTTCTGACTGGCATAACAGCGCCCATGCTCTTGTGAATTTTTGGTGCGTAGAAGAAACCGATTCCCGTTTCCTCAAGTGCTCTGATAGACTGTTGTTCATCGAGTTCAATATTGACTTCAAGCGCCTCCAAAACATCTGCGCTGCCAGAACGACTTGTCACAGACCTGTTTCCGTGCTTTGCCACCTTGCCCCCGGCACCTGCAACCACGAATGCGGATGCCGTTGAAATGTTGAAGCTCCCGCTGCCATCTCCGCCAGTTCCACATGTATCGAAAACAGGATAGGACAGGTCCGACTGACTTGTCTTCTCTATCATCGCCAGTGCCGCGCCAGCGATTTCCGAGGCTGATTCACCTTTGATTTTAAGAGCTGTAAGAATACTTGCCATTTCCACTTCACTGGCTGCCCCCTCAAAGAAAGTCGTGAACATTTCTTTTGCGGATTCCAGCGATAAATCGTTTCCGTTGGTGAGCTTTACTGTATAAGTCATTTAGTTGACCTCCTGTCCTAGTGGGTAGCCATGGCCCTTTGCCTTTGCAATCTGAATAAAGTTTTCAAGTATTTTCATGCCGTTTTTTGTACTGTAGGATTCCGGATGAAACTGGACACCGTACACAGGATAGTCCACATGTCGAACTGCCATTATTTCACCGTGGGCATCTGTCGAAAGAACCTTCAAGGTTTGTGTACAAGTATTTTTATCAATAACCAGGGAATGGTACCTAACCACATCCATCTTGCTGCCCAAGTCATTGAAGATGGCATCGTTTGACAGGTCTATTCGGCTGATTTTTCCGTGCAGCTGCTGCCTCGCTTCGTTGACCGTACCGCCTTCGACAAGGCCTATTGCCTGATGTCCAAGACATACACCCATCATCGGAATCTTGTCCTTATAGGTTTCGATGACCTGACATGTCAGACCCGCTTCAGAAGGATGCCCAGGTCCCGGTGAGAGGACGATGGCTTCCGGGTTCATCTCAGCGATATCCGACAGCTTGAATCTGTCATTCCGCACAACCTTTACCTCTTCGCCGAGACTCCCGAGATACTGTACGATGTTATATGTGAATGAGTCGTAGTTGTCTATTACCAGAATCATGATATTTCCTCCTCTGTGCTTGAAGCTGTCTCCTTGAGACGCGCAATTTTTTCTGTTAAATGAACCGCCTGCATAATGCTGCCGGACTTGTGCACGGTTTCCATAAACTCGAACTCCGGTTCAGAGTCCTGAACGATACCGCCACCCGCCTGAATGGATACATTTCCATCTGAAATCACTGCTGTTCTAATGGCAATGCAGGTATCGATATCTCCACTTGTTGCAATCCAGCCTACGGCACCTGCGTACACGCCGCGTCTAACAGGCTCGTTTGCGTCTATGATTTTCATGGCCATGATCTTTGGGGCCCCTGATACAGTGCCTGCGGGAAAGCAGGATTTGAACACATCTATGGCACTCATTTCACTGTCGACTTTTCCAGTTACCTCAGAGACGATGTGCATGACATGGGAGAAGCGTTCCACGGTTTTGAACTTGGGTACTTCCACGCTTCCGAATTTTGCAATTCTGCCAATGTCGTTCCGCGCCAAGTCGACCAGCATAAGATGCTCTGCGTTTTCTTTGACATCGTCAATAAGTTCCTTCTCATTGGCAATGTCTTCAGCCTCGCTGCTGCCTCTTGGTCGTGTTCCCGCAATTGGGTGTATGGTCACTTTGCCGCTTTTCAGGTGAACCATTGTTTCTGGCGAGGCGCCCACGACCTGGGTCTTGTCTGTGTCCACAATGAACATATATGGGGATGGATTGATGTGCCTCAGGGTCTCGTAAAGTGCTTCCGCACCAATTTCCGTTTCCTTGGTCAGCCTTCTAGAAAATACGAGCTGGAAGGTGTCCCCTTTTTGAATATGGTCTTTTGCGGTCGCAACGCTCTTCTTGAAGGTCTCCTTCGATGTTTTCGATGTCCACTGCTGGACCAGGTCCGGTGCTGACAGACCGTCTTTTGCCACTACGAGCGTCTCTTCGAAGCTACTGCTTTTGCTTTGTCCTGTTTTCAAGAACTCCTCAAGTTCTTTTTTAGAAAAGTGTCGGGCCTGGTCAGTTTCCTGACCAGTCTTCGACGATTTTACACCGAAGGTAATGAGGTCTATGCATTTTTCATCTCTGTCGAGAATCATGAGGCTCCTTGGAAGCATCAGATGGATATCTGCCATTTCAGCTTCCTTATGTTGCTGGGGAATCGCCTCTATATGTCGTATGGCGTCGTATCCGATCCAGCCTGCTAGACCGCCGCTTGAAAATGGCAAATCTCCGATTTTCTCCTGATTATGCTTGAGAAGGGTCTCCATCACATCAAAAGGATTGCCTTCAAAAGTTTCTCTTTCATTCTCGACACGAAGACGGATTTGCGCACCTGTCGCCTCAAGCTCTAGGACCGGCTCAATGCCAATAAGTGAAAAGCGTCCGATTTCACCGCATCTGTCGGCACTTTCCAAAAGAAATCCATTGCCCTTTCCCTTGAAGGTCTTGAATATGATTAGTGGATCCGGTGTGTTTTCATAGGGTATGCGTTCGTGGGACAGTCTTTCAATTTCTACATTTCTCATTGTGCGTCTCCTTTATCTGTTCATACAGTCTGTGTAGTGTTCGCTATTCAATCAATCCTTAACTTCGTTTACAGTGCCTGAGCAACCTATTACTTATGTTGCTGGGGCGTCTTTTTTACTAACTTACTTTGAAATGTACAGAGCAACCTATGGTTGCTCATGTCGCTAGTCGCGCCATATACAAAAAAAGAGCAAAGGGCTTTATTCAAATAAAATTTGATAAAGCCCTTTGCTCTTTTTTGTGCATTTCTTAGTCTTTAACGTAAAAAAAGCATAATCCATCCCTCATTAGGACGAATTATGCTTATAAATTCGTGTTAGCCACCCAAGATAATGCTTTCGCATTTCACTCTATCAAATACGGGTCAGAGGACATTTCACATTTCATGACTCTAACCGATATTCCGGTTCTATAACGGAAACCTTACCCGTCCTAACACTACTGCCACCTAAGTGGGTTCGTGCGGAATCTCATGGATCCATTCCTCAACTGCTCCTGTACCGGCTCCCACCAAACCCGGCTCGCTGTAACGTTCACACATTGAGTACTACTTCCAATCATTGATTTTAAATCCTTATAATCTTGCGTCGATGTTGATATTTATTCTAGCGGCTAATGGATTTTCTGTCAACCGTATTTTTAGAATTATCTAATAAATTGGCTGTATTCAACTCTTGTAGCATTTACTCATTCAAATCCATAATTCTGACCCAGTCGGCTCTGCTGTTATCTTCTTGTATTTTTACAGAGACTTCTGTATACTCTCCATCGTCAAAGAGCTCGTAAGTGTAGGATGTTGCCGATCCGTCCCCCAGCTTGCCAAACTGGTTGTTCCCAAGCCCCCACAAGACACCGTCCTGATCTATCACGTAGAGCCTATCGGCACGTGCCATCTCGAGAGCACCTTCAAACAGGACAATCGGAACCGGTCCAAACTCTGCAATTGGTCCAATCAGACCGCCACCTGCAACACCCGAGTCCACCATGGTATCGTAAGCTGCATGAATGTCCCCCCATGCGTAGACCGTATTTGACTCTGTCAAAGCCATACTTTCCGCTATGCCTTTGACCTGGTCCATAACAGCCACCGGCTCATTCACATAAAAAGCATCCGTCTCAACGCCCAGACTTCCAGAGTAACCGTTGAATCCCCAGGTGAAGAGCTTGCCCGCCGTATTTACGGCCATCTGAACCTGACCCGCATTTGATATCAGTTTCATATCCTCAAGGACTTTAACAGGTTCAAGCACATAGTCGGCATCGGCGTCTGCATATTCAAAACCTACCGCATTCCTGCTGCCCCAGGCATAGACATCTCCAGATTCAGTCAGAGCCATGACGCCATTTCCTGTCAGTGCCACGTCTTTGACATCTTTCATTATCTCTATCGGCGCTGTCAGCGGATGAATAATGACATCCTGCTCAACGTCATAGGTATAGTCTTTGGGTTCGTATCCGAAAAACCACAGGGAGCCGTCCGTCTTAATAACTGCGGCTTGCATGTCTGATGCGTAAACACGTGCCACATCCTCCATGACAGGCAGCGGAATCAGGGTGCGGTTCATGTCAGCAAGTCCCAGCTGCAAATACGCATTTCCACCCCACGCATAGAGCTGGTGTGTCTTTGTCACCGCGTAAGATGCACTGCCTCCTGCCGCCGCGTCTATGATGTCTTCCATAACTTGAATCGGAACATATGAATCATTGTTTTCAAGCGGTACAAATGCCGCTCCCGCTTCTTTTGCAAACTGCGCCTCCCAGGTCGGGTACGTCGTGCGCATGCCATTTCCAAGCTGACCTTCATCATTTGACCCCCATACCCAAAGTGTACCGTCGGCTTTTAAAGCCAAGGTATGACGGCCACCTGCATAAACATGCATCTCATTGTCAGCAGCCTTTTCAACAATTTGGCTTTCTTCAAAATCTGATTGTGGCTTGTCGGCTGTTTCAGACAAAGTGGTCTCCACCAGCTCAGGCGCTGTTGTTTCTTCGGATAAAGGTGTGCCACCACCGCATCCCGAAAGAATCAGCACTGCAGCCACAACAAGTGTCATCATCCTGAGTAAACTCTTTTTCTTCATGTCTTCCTCCACGTCATTCTATCTTCTGTGCTGATTATCACCCCAGTATTTACCTTTCATTATACACTTTATGCATGACTTCAAATGCAAATATTCCTTTGTAATTAAGATAATTCGAGTGGATTCCCACCATGAAACAAGCCCATGACAACAGGTCTATGCAGACGGTCATCACGGGCTTATGTTTTCTTGATTCCACTAGCTGCCTACGGGTCTCATCAGCCCTGCAGCCAGAATCTTTCCAGCTTTAAATCTTTTCTCTCTTAACGTAGTGTGTATGAAGGAGATCGTGTGCCCTCTCTCCATATGGCTTGCCCAGATATTCATCGTAGATTTTCTTAATCATCGGATTATCATGGGACTTCCTTCTGGTCTTCATGGCATCTTCCTTATAAATCGCCTCAGCACGTTTTCTGATAATATCCATATCACCATGGTGATACGGCTGACCGCCACCACCAATACAGCCGCCAGGACATGCCATGATTTCAATGGCATGGTACTTGGACTTGCCGTCACGTATATCTTCAAGCAGCTTACGTGCATTTCCAAGGCCATGTGCGATACCGATATTGATATCCATATCGCCAATTTTTACTGTTGCCTCACGAATGCCCTCAAGACCACGAAGCTGGTGATAGTCCACTTCTTCAAGGGCTTCACCTGTGATCCATTCAGCAGCCGTACGCACTGCGGCTTCAATAACGCCACCAGTCGTACCGAAAATAACAGCCGCACCTGTTGACTCACCTAGGAGTGAATCAAAGTCGCTCTCAGGAAGAGAGGCAAAGTCGATGCCCGCTTCTCGAAGCATTGCACCAAACTCTCGGGTCGTTACAACGATATCGACATTCTGGTTTTCATCCTTTGTAAGCTCACTTCTTGCCGCTTCAGCCTTTTTAGCAAGACATGGCATGATGGAAACCACAACAATGTCTTCTGGATTTACGTCAATCTGCTCCGCATAATAGGATTTTGCCATGGCACCCAGCATAATCTGCGGTGACTTGCATGACGATGGGATATCCAGCATGTCCGGGAATTGATGTTCAAAGAACTTAACCCATGCAGGACAGCAGGAAGTCAGTATTGGAAGCGTGCCATTGTGCTCAATGCGGTGCACAAGTTCTGAGGCCTCTTCCATGATAGTCAGGTCTGCAGCCCAGTCTGTATCGAATACAGCGTCAAATCCCATTCTCCTGAGAGACGCTGCAAGCTGACCTGTTGAAATCGTACCAGGCTCCATGCCAAAAAGCTCGCCTACAGCCACACGGATAGCAGGCGCAACCTGAACCACCACATGTTTCTTAGGGTTATTGATAGCAGACCACACCTTCTTGGTATTATTCACTTCAGTCAGGGCAGCAGTAGGACAAACAGCCACACACTGACCGCAGAATGTACACGATGTTTCAGCCATTGGCAAGTTGAAAGCCGGACCTACAAAGGCATCAAAGCCCCTATTGAGTCCTGATAGAATCCCGCATGACTGAACGTCATTACACATGGTCTCACATCTTCTGCACATAACGCACTTGTTGGGATCTTTGACAAGGGCATAGGAGGATGTATCCAGAGGATAATCCATCATGTCGCCTTCCCAGTGTATTTCCCTGACACCAAGCTCCTGTGCGAGGGACTGCAGTTCACATTCCAGATTCTTTGCACACGTCAGACAGTCTTTAGGATGGTTTGAAAGCAACAGCTCGACTGCAATTCGACGCGCTGTAATCGCTCGAACCGAGTCCGTTCTGACAACCATTCCGCCAGTCGCTTCCTCAGAGCATGAAGGAACCAGTGCGGGACGGCCCTCCACCTCAACCATACAGACTCTGCAGGACGCCACTTGATTGACAATACCAAAACCATGAAGGTCCATATGGCAAAGCGTCGGAATGTGCGCATTAACTTTTTTTGCTGCTTCAAGAACCGTCGTTCCCTTAGGAACTTCAACTTCCATATCATTAATTGTTAATTTAATCATATCCATATCTGCCACCTCCTTTAAGGTTTTAGTACTGCGTCAAATTTACACGCGTCATAACATGCACCACAAGCGATACATGCATCTTCATCAATAACATGGAGCTTTTTGACCTCGCCAGAAATACAGTCGACCGGACATTTTCTCGCACATGCAGTACATCCGATACACTTATCTGGGTCAATTGAATACTTGGTCTTTTTCTTTCCAGTCACATAATCCAAATACTCCTGATTGAAGTACTTGAGTGTCGACAGAATCGGATTCGGTGCAGTCTGTCCAAGACCGCAAAGCGCCGCATCTTTAATCATGTAACAGAGTTCTTCCATATTTTCAAGATCTTCCATGGTGCCTTCACCAGCTGTAATCTTTTCAAGCATTTCGTAAAGTCTGCGCGTGCCCACACGACAAGGCGTACATTTTCCGCACGACTCTTCCTGCGTGAACTCCAGATAGAACTTCGCAATATTAACCATGTCATCATCTTCGTCCATAACGATCATACCGCCCGATCCCATCATGGACCCTATTGCCTTCAAGCTTTCATAATCTATAGGTGTGTCAAGGTCAGCTACTGTGATTACGCCTCCCGACGGCCCGCCAGTCTGCACTGCCTTGAATTCCTTATCGTTGTGAATGCCTCCGCCAATATCGTAGATGATTTCTCTCAGTGTCGTCCCCATCGGCACTTCAACGAGACCAACGTTGTTTACCTTGCCTGCCAGGGCAAATACCTTGGTGCCTTTTGATTTTTCCGTGCCTATAGCACTGAACCACTCTGCGCCATTTAAAATGATCGGTGGGATGTTCGCATATGTCTCGACGTTATTCACGCACGTCGGCTTGCCCTTATATCCCGAAACAGATGGATATGGCGGCTTTTTGGTAGGCTCGCCCCGACAGCCTTCAACTGAATGAATGAGTGCCGTTTCCTCGCCACAGACAAAGGCCCCGGCTCCAAGTCTTATTTCCAGACCGAAATTGAAGCCTGTACCGAAAATATCATCGCCTATAAGACCTGCTTCAAGTGCCTGATCCATAGCGATCTGAAGCCGCTTGATCGCAAGCGGATACTCCGCACGAATGTAGATAATACCCTTTGAAGCACCTATTGCATAGCCGCCAATGGCCATGGCCTCAATAACGCTGTGTGGATCGCCCTCAAGAATGGAACGGTCCATAAATGCGCCCGGATCACCCTCATCGGCGTTGCACATAATGTACTTTTCGTCATTTTGCTCCTTGTATGTAAGCTCCCACTTCAGACCTGTTGGGAAGCCGCCGCCGCCTCTTCCGCGCAGGCCAGCCTGCTTAACCACCTGAATGACATCTTCAGGTTTCATCTCTGTAAGCACTTTTCCAAGTGCTTCATAGCCTCTAAAGGCAATGTATTCGTTTATATCTTCAGGATTAATCGTACCGCAGTTTCTAAGTGCTATACGATACTGCTTCTTGTAAAAATTCATCTGTGAATGCTTGTCCTGCTTCACCTTTGCTTCTGGGTCTTCGAAGAGCAGACGCTCAACCACACGGCCCTTAACAATATGCTCCGCCACAATCTCTTTTGCATCTTCAGGCATGACCTTCACATAAAAGACATTGTCAGGATGCACCTTGATGATTGGACCTTGACCACAGAATCCAAAGCAGCCTGTCTTAACAACTCTAATTTCATCATCATAGCCGACAGTCTTCAGTTCCGACCTCAGTGCGTCGATGAGCTCTTCACTCCGGGACGCGACACAGCCAGTACCGCCGCAGACCATGATATGGCTTCTAAACTTTGCCAATTCGATCCCTCCCTACGCCTTATTGAATGTTTTAATCAGTATGTGATCGTCGAGCAGCTCATCACCTTCAATGTGCTTCTCAAAGAGCTCGCTAACCGTCGTACTATCCATATTTCCATACAGAACAGGCTCAGCACCAGGCTTGTTGACTTGGACAGTTGGCTCTGAGTGACAATAGCCCATACAGCCTACTTGGACAACGCGCACATTTTTCAGTCCCTTTTTCTCAATCTCGTCGAGTATGGCAGTTAGGGTCTCCCTTGCGCCTGCAGCAATACCGCAGGTTGCCATGCCTACCAGAACCTCGATTGTGTCGCCTTCTACCTGACCCGTCTCACGAAGCTCAACTTTTTTCATATGCTCATCGCGGATTTTTTTGAGTTCATCCAGAGATTTAATTGGCATCATCAGACTCCTTTCTGTATTCATCGATAATTCCGGCAACATCGTCAGGTGTCACATGGCCATAAACCTTCTCCCCGACCATGACAACAGGGGCAAGTCCACATGCACCGATACATCGGACATCACGCACTGTGAACATCTTGTCTTCTGTCATGCCGCCGTTTTTCTCAATGCCGAGTTCTGACATGAATTTTTTAAGGACATGTTCTCCGCCTTTTACAAAGCAGGCAGTTCCCATACAGACACTTATGGTGTGCTTGCCTCTCGGTTCCGTTGTGAAATAGGAATAGAAGCTGACTACACCAAATACTTTCGCGCCAGGAATATCTACTTTTCTTGCAATATGCAGCTGGACTTCCATTGGAAGATACCCAAACAAATTCTGCGCCCTGTGCAGAATATGAATTAGAGAACCTTGCTTGTCCTCTAAGCTGTCGATATATGCATCAAGTTCCTGCAGTTTTTCCTGTGGCAGGTCCTTCAGGTCCAGAGAAACCGTCTTCTCTTGAACAGCTCTTACCATTACGACACCTTCCTTTCAAACGCTTTCAACAATAGGCTAAGCAAGGCCCAGATGAAGTGCATATGATATTTGGCATATGCTCCAAACCCTTCTCCTTACTGGGTCACGCATAACAATGAATTATTTACCCGATATGGAATTGAAAAAACATGTATACACATTTTAGTTAAAAAATTTAGTTTGACCTGAAAACAAAACGCAAAAAGGGACCTACTTTGAATAGGTCCCTTCCGTGTATGCGTATTACTTCAATTTCTATTTATTTTCAACCAATTGTGATTCTTCAGAGATACTCTTGGTTCTCAGTCCAAGATCTATGATGCTCAAGTTGTCATAGTAAGCGGAAGAGTTGAGTGTCGCAAATCCAACAAAGCCTTCTGTCGCATGCTGCGATACTGTGTTGATGACCTCTTCACCATTGACCATGACAATGATGCTGTCATTTTCAAGCTTGACTGTCATGGCGTTTGGCATATCCTCTTCAGCTTCTGCATCTGAGCTTGTGATGATTTTAAGCTGACCGCCTTCTTTCACTTCGTAAAGGATTACCGTGCCTCTGCCCTTTTTGTCAGCCTCAAGACCAACATAATAGCCGTCATTTGGCACATCGCCGCTGAAATCTGTAGTCCTTACAAGAAGACCAGATTTTCCATCATCCTTGGTTGGTGTAATATCAACGCTTACAAGTATATTCTCATAACCTTCCTCATCAATGATCATATACTCGTTTGATTTCTTTCTGCTCGCTGCCTTGAACTGTGTTGAGTAGTCATGCTCTCTAACCTGCCAGTTTTCTGTCAGCTGATTTGTCTGTGGCATATCGTATGCGAAATCGTATCTGAGTGTATTATCCGGCAGATACTCTGCAACTGTGAGATTTTCAAATTCTGCATCGCCATTCCAAACCTGGAAGCCCATGCCACCCTTTGTGAATGTCTCGTCTACTGTTCTTACAGCCAGAGCACCGTCAACGTAAAGCTCTAGAATAGGGCCTGTCGCAACGACACGGAGTCTATACGTACCGCCCGGTGCAATACCCACGCTGCTCCCGTGCAGATTGTTCCAGTCATGGTTGGCGCGTCCGATAAACGCTACGCCCTTGCTGCCATCAAAACCGATTCCTGCCATGTAACCATTGTAGTCATTGACTGTGCCTTCGATTTCACCCGTACGGAAAATCAGTCCGGCATTTCCGCCTGAATTCAGCGTCATGTCTGCTTCGGCAACAAAGTTACTGTAAACCTTGCCATCGATAAAGGCGTTGCCATGGGCTGTTGTCGAACATGTCAGCTCGCCGTCTGTCTCCCATCCTTCACCTTCGGTTTCAACCCACTCGTTGTCATCTGAGAAGTCATAAAGGTCATAGTATGCATGGCCTTCACCCATATCTGCAGCGGTCGTTGCTGAAGCCACGGCCGTTTCAAGTGATGCCTGAGAGTCATAACCCGCAGCGTACACGTGGAAATCTTCCAGCTTTGCATAAGAACGCACTTCCGCTTGATTGACAATGATGCGTATGCCTTCAGCGATATAATCATTAATGCCACCCAATTGGATCAGTGTGCCCAGTACCGGAATCTGACCGATGATCTTATCGGCGATAATGGTTCCAACATCTCCATTATCAGCAAGTTCATTCAAGTTGATGTCGTCCAGAATGCCTTCAATATCGCGTGCTGCCTGGTTGCTGATTGGGCTTCTGCCTTCAATAAGGCTGTTCAGACCCTTTTGAATGCCCTGTGCTATGTCCTTTGACGGATCGGCAGGGACAGCAAAGTCATTCACAACCTGAACATAAATGTTCTTAACATTTGTTCCAGCGTCGAGAATCAGGGCTTCATATGCCAGTTCATTGCCATTCAGGGCACGTTTATCTGCCGCAAATGTCTGGATTACACCATTCATATCCTCTTTGAGAATATTGACTTTCAGCTTGTCACGGAATCCGCCTTCAATACCGCTTACAACGACGTGAAGGTTGTTTCCGATTGCCTGAATCTTTTCAACTGGAATCTGATATTCAAAGGTGAAACCATCAACCTTGTTACCGGGCACAAGTGCCTCAGTAAACATATCAATTTCCCTGAAGGATTCGTTATTAATGACTTCATTGATAATGCCGCCCAGCAGGTCTCCATAGACGATATTCAGAGGCAGGAACTTAACCAGTTCAGCACCAATGTCTTCGCCGTCAACGCCAGCGACATTCTCAAGGGCAAAATCAACAATGTAAGCCGGAATACCTGCTTTTTCAAGTTCATCCTTAAGTCTTGTATATGTTGTTGCAGTCAGCGCACGGTCACTGACATTATGTAAGCCTGTAATCATACCATTTTCAGAAGAAAACAGGTCTGTCATTTCATTCTCATTGATTGTCAGTGTAGGAAGACCTTTCAGGGGATCCCATTTGAGCACACTGAAATCCACTTCAATATTTGCAATCAGATTGTAAGCATCTTTTGCAAGACCTACCGCACCCTCAGCAACCGTTACAGCTGCTTCGCCAACGATTTCAAGGCCATCAAGCGTTACTTCGCCAACGTCTTCAAGCGCGCCTTCTGTCCAGTTGCCTGCATCATAAATAGCGCCTTCCGTCCAGTCTGTTGCGTCGTTAAAAGCCCCTTCTGTCCAGCCCGAAGCATCATCATATGCATTTTCTGTCCAGTTTGTTGCATCTTCTGCGGCATTCTCTGTCCAGTCTACTGCAGTATTAACAGCATCACCAACATCGTCCACTGCACCTTCTGTCCAGTCCACCGCGTCATCCACTACGTCACCAACATCTTCTACAGCGCCTTTGATCCAACTGCCAAACCCTGCATAGGTCGGTGTGGCCTGAGCAATCAGCAATGTCGCGACCAGTGTCATCGACAAGGCTCTTCTCATATACCTCTTCATTAATAGACCCCTTTCCACTCTCTGAATCATCACCATTATAATCGTATAAAACTGTATCCATATCCCTATTGTCTATTATAACTAAATTCCAATTTGACATTGCAAATATTTCTTTACATTTTACATAATACAATTTGATTCCCGAGACAAATTTGTACGAAAAAAAGCAGCAGACGCCAGTCTACTGCCTTGATTGAAACGACTCATTCCTATACTATTTTGCAATCATGTTCTCCATGGTCCCTACAATTCGGTTCAGAACAAGATGCATTTCAAACAGATTTGACTGGATGCGATTCAAGTTTCCAGACTGGGATTCTGTTGGCATAGCCACCTCTACAACACCAATCTTTCCAGTACGCTTTTCCGTATAGTCCTTGAGGCTTCCAAGCTGATCCATCAGAAGACTCAGTTGATCTGCTATTGCCAGGCGCACCTCTGCCTGATTCAACATATTGCCATCTTCCACAAGTATGAATTGAGTATCAAACAAAAGATGGCAGAAGACGCGCAGTCTTGTCGCAGCACTCATTTTCGCACGCATGCGTTCATCGGAAACACCAATGCGTTTGCGAATCTTTGCATTGTCTCCGAGCATGTCTTCAAATAGGCCCTTGACCGAATCAATATCATTAAAAACTGAAACAAGATCATACTGATAAATGGATATCTGGTCCAGCTCACCATTTCTCAGGCTTTTCTCAAGGCGGTCCATATTGTTAAGCAGACTCTTCATAAGAAAGACTATGCGCTTGTTGCCCAGACTTCTGTACTGAATCATAGAGAAAATAAAGTTGAAAACAACCGCTGTAAAAACGCCAAATCCCAGTGCAATGATCCTAAGACGCATTGTCAGAAGTACACTGGGTGCTCCAGCCGCATCAAGCTGCATGGCCTGAGTCATATAAATAGCCGTAAAAAGTGCTACTGGTGAAATTTCTCTCCAGTTCACCTTTAAGCAGACATAGAGTGTCAGGGCAACCGACGCTGCAATGGTCACCCCATGAACGCCGAAAACGCTTATAATCACCGCAGTTGTAACAGCCCCAATCATCGTGGCAAAGAACTGTTCCCATCCACGCCGCATGCCTGTCACATTGACCGGTTCAAGCGTCAGAATAAGTCCAAATAGGACTGAAATCATATCTTTGCTGGCAATGGGATTTTGACTTCCAATATAATAGGCCGTCAAAATAGCCAAAAAAGTCTTGATGATAAAAGGCAGGGAATCCAGAAGCACTGCTTCCTTTTTTAGTTTTAATAGACTCATTATTTTTTCCATATGCATCACCTGCTACCTTCTTACCCTCTTATTTCTTCCGGTAAATAAAAAACCCGAAAATCATCATCCGATTTCCGGGTTTTTACGTTTCACTTCATCTATTGCTTCATCTAAATAGAGATTTTTAAGCGTTTTCTTTTGATGCTTTTACGAACTCTCTGAATAGTGGATGAGAACGTGTTGGTCTCGACTTGAATTCTGGATGGAACTGTCCCGCTACAAACCAAGGGTGGTCGTTCAGCTCAACAATTTCAACCAGTCTGTCGTCAGGTGATAAGCCTGAGATCACAAGACCTGCGCCAACAAGTGCATCTCTGTAATGATTGTTGAACTCATATCTATGTCTGTGGCGCTCATAAATCAGTGCATCGCCATAAGCTTCTTTGGCTTTAGAGCCTTCTGAAATCTTACATGGGTAAAGACCCAGACGAAGTGTACCGCCCATGTCTTCAATGTCATGCTGTTCTGGAAGAAGGTCAATAACAGGATACTCCGTATTTGGATCCAGCTCCGAGCTATGTGCATTTTTGTAACCCAGTACATTTCTAGCGTACTCGATTACAGCAACCTGCATACCCAGACAGATTCCAAAGAATGGCACCTTGTTTTCACGTGCGTAACGCGTTGCTTCGATCTTACCTTCAACACCACGATCGCCGAAACCGCCCGGTACAAGAATGCCGTCCATGTCCTTAAGCATTTCATCAACAGTCAGCGGTGTTACATCTTCTGAATGAATCCAGTTGATCTTAACATCCAGATTATTTGCAAGACCCGCATGCTTTAGCGCTTCAGCAACAGAAAGGTACGCGTCATGGAGCTCAACGTATTTGCCTACAAGACCAATGTTGACAATTTCCTTTTCTGCCTTGTCGATTTCAACAATTTTCTTCCACTCGTCAAGCGACGGTGTACTGCAGTTCAGACCAAGATGTTCACACACCTTGCTTGCAAAACCTTGCTGTTCAAGAACCAGTGGAACCTCATAGATAGAATCCGCGTCCATACATTCGATAACATCAGATGCATCCATGTTACAGAAGAGACCGATTTTTTCCTTTAGAGAATCATTCAGAGGCTTTTCAGTACGACATACCAGCATGTCCGGCTGAATACCGATTTCTCTAAGCTCTTTTACCGAGTGCTGTGTCGGTTTTGTTTTCAGCTCGCCAGCCTTACCCAAGTATGGAACAAGTGTCAGGTGAACATACATAACATTCTCTTTGCCCACATCATACTTGATTTGGCGTATTGCTTCCAGGAAAGGCAGAGACTCGATATCTCCAACTGTTCCGCCGATTTCAGTAATGATTACATCAGGGTTTTCTTCTTTGGCAACTCTATATGCGCGTTCTTTGATTTCGTTCGTAATATGAGGGATAACCTGTACAGTTGCTCCCAGATATTCGCCACGGCGTTCTTTTTGAATAACTGACCAGTAAACTTTACCTGTTGTGATATTAGAATTCTGGCTCAAGTTGATGTCAATAAATCTTTCGTAGTGACCCAGGTCAAGATCGGTTTCCGCACCATCGTCAGTTACGTAAACTTCACCATGCTGATACGGGCTCATTGTTCCCGGATCCTTGTTGATGTACGGGTCGAATTTCTGAATAGATACTTTTAGGCCTCTCGCTTTAAGAAGCTGACCAAGTGATGCTGCTGTGATACCTTTACCAAGTGATGATACAACGCCGCCAGTCACGAAAATATACTTCGTTGCCATGTTTAACCCCTTTCCAATAACTGTATTTTTCAAAAAAAAGAGTGAGAGATCACCCATAAGGATGACCTGCTCACTTCCCTAAACTCTATTGATGTCCAGCCGATAAGATATCAGGTGGGCAGGCACCCTATCCGGGTGCGTTTTATTCAAAATAAAATACTGATTTAGTATATCCGCTTGCCCTGTCACCGTCAAGCCTTTTTTTTCGAAACCCAAAACCGGTAATTTACAATCTGGATATACCCATTGCATTATCTAGTATTGTACCCCCCTTTATGATAAACTAATTTGAGATGAAATACCACGTTTCTTCATGAAATCTTTAGGAATCGAGAGGCAAATATGTTTATAACCATTAAAGGAACAAAAGTCCATTATGAAGTACACGGCGATGGCCATCCTGTGGTTTTATTGCACGGCTGGGGAACCGATTTAAGATCCTTTGACTCTGTCGCTTCCTATGTAAAATCCGGTTTTAAAGTCTACGCGCTGGACTTTCCGGGGTTTGGACTTTCAGAGGAGCCAAGCGATATATGGTCGGTATATGATTACGCTGACATGACACAGGCCTTTCTGGAAGCACTGAATATTGCAAATCCAATTCTTGTCGGTCATTCCTTCGGTGGAAGAATTTCCATCATTTTAGGATCAAGACTGCCAATACATAAAATCATTCTGGTTGATGCCGCAGGTGTCAAGCCGACACGCGGGACAACCTACTACATTAGAATATATACCTACAAGGCTATGCGTACCCTTGAGCGCATGCCAGGAATTCGACCACTCTTTGGCGATCTCATCGATGCCTACAGAAATAAGGCTGGATCTGCTGATTATAAGAGTGCTTCCACAACCATGCGACAGGTTCTTACCAAGGTTGTCAATGACGACCTCCAGCACCTCATGCCACAAATCACGGCGCCTACCCTTCTGATTTGGGGAAGTGCCGATACCGCAACGCCCCTTTCAGATGCCCATATAATGGAACAGAAGATTCCAGGTGCGGCACTGATTTTTTTCGAAGGCGCTGGGCATTACAGCTACCTTGAGCAGCCAGCAAGATTCAAGGCCATCATCAACAGTTTCATTCAGGAGGATGCTCATGACAAATAAACTCCTTCTCATACTGCCAACTCTGATTTATCTGGTGATAAAGCTCCAATTCGATCTCCATATGTTTCAGCAGAACAGTTATAGAAATCGCAGGTACGCACGCTGGTTAAAGGGCGCTCACAACCGCCGAATCAAAGGTAATGACAATCTTATGCTTTTTGCCTGCCTCTTCAGTGCAGGCGCTATCTATTTACAAACAGGCCCGCAGTATCTTCTGACACTGCTCAGCCTCTTATTTATTTTTCTGGCAACAAAAGGCCATCTTCTCCTCGTTTCCGTACGGGATGTAAAAAAGAAACTGGTCTATACACCACGTGTGAAGAGGCTGCTCTTCACCTCTGTTCTGCTTGGCACACTGGTCTGCCTTATTGGCTTTAGCGCGTCTCAGCTTGTGGCCTCGGTTTTATGCTATGCAATCACACTGGCTTCCTTTGCGGTTGTCATGGCTGCAAAAATCGTCAATACCCCTGTAGAGAATGCCATCAACCAGTGGTATTACAACGATGCAAAGCGTATTTTGGCACAGAACCCCAATAGAATTGTTATTGGTATTACAGGCAGCTATGGCAAGACCAGTACAAAAAATGTCATTAAGGATACACTCGGCAGAGATTTCAACGTACTCGCCACACCGGCAAGCTACAATACACTTATGGGTGTTATTCGTACGATACGTGAACAGATGCGACCGACCCATCAGGTTTTCATTGTGGAGATGGGGGCTCGCGAACCTGGTGACATCAAGGAAATCTGCGATTTGGTCTGTCCCGACTTCGGCATCATAACTTCAATTGGGCCTCAGCATTTGGAGACTTTCGGCACTATTGAAAACATCGCCAAAACCAAAGGGGAACTCTTTGAGGGCATAAAGCCCGGTGGCATGGCCCTAGTCAATATGGCAGACGAGCGCATAAGAACACTGCCAAGACGCGATGATATTGATTATGTAGGCTTCGGTGTAGATACATATGCATGCCCTGAAATGGAAAAATGCTATCACAGCAACAACATGACCCTTACTGGAGAAGGTACAAGCTTTGACCTCAACTTCCCTTCGGGCATTACCCTACGTGCAAACACCCAGCTTTTGGGCGCACATAATGTTTCAAATGTGCTTTGCGCACTGGCTGTTTCAAATGAACTCAGCGCCGATATGTTCAGAATCATGTCCAGCCTGTCGGATATTACGCCGACAGAGCACAGACTTTCTCTACGCAAAGGGCGCAAGGGACAGATTATCATTGACGATGCTTTCAACTCCAATCCAGTGGGCTCAAAGAATGCACTCCAAGTCCTTGCAGCCATGGATGGCGATAGAAAATTCATAATCACGCCAGGCATGGTAGAGCTCGGACACGAACAGGATGCACTGAACAAAGCCTTTGGCACTTACATAGCAAAGGCCTGTGACTATGTGGTTCTTGTTGGTAAAAAACAAACACGTCCCATTCAGGAAGGTCTTTCCGAGGCCGGTTTCAGTCAAGAGGCTGTTTACATTGCCGATACCTTCATGGACGGTTACAATCACCTGGAAAGCATTATGACCGCTCAGGATGTCATGCTTATTGAAAATGACTTGCCTGACGCATTCAACGAATAACAAGGAGGTTTTTCATGATTAACCTAGGCGTTTTTTTCGGCAGCCAGTCCGTTGAACACGAAGTGTCTGTCATTACAGCGGTTCAAGCAATGAACCACTTGAAAAATCTTAAAGACTATAGAATTGTTCCCGTTTTCATAGACAAGGGCGGCGACTGGTACACTGGTGAAGCTCTTAAGCTTATTGAAAATTTTAAGGATATGCCTGCACTGCTTGAAAAGTGCACAAAGGTAAATATGGTTCGTCAGGGCAGAGATGTCGTTCTTGTTCCAAACCCGGTAAAGCGGTTTGGCGCTCCACTTGTTGACAAACTCGACATCGCCTTTCCAATTATCCACGGCACCTTCGGTGAAGACGGTACCATTCAGGGCATATTTGAAATGACCGGACTGCCCTACATCGGATGCGATGTGCTTTCCGCTTCGCTGACAATGGACAAGACCGTCTGCAAGCATGTGCTCATGGCCAATGGCATACCAGTCATTGAGGGGGTCTGGTTCACTTCAGATGACTGGCTCAGGGAATCTGACACCTTGAAAAAGCAGGTTGAGTCAAAAATTGGCTACCCTGTCATTGTAAAACCCGCCAACATGGGCTCAAGTGTCGGCGTTTCCGTTGCCCACAATCCCGATGAGTTTGTTGATGCGGTTCAGTTCTGCAGAAACTTCACGAACCGCGTGCTTGTAGAACGCATGGTGAAAGACCTTATGGAAATCAACATTTCAGTTCTCGGTGACTGTGAAGGCGTTTCTGTTTCCGCTTGCGAGCGGCCCCTTACTTCCAGTGAGTTTCTTTCCTACGAGGATAAGTACAAGGGCGGCAGTGGAGCAAAGGGCGCTAAATCAGCCGGTGGCTCAAAGGACGGCGGCATGGCATCTCTGAGCCGTATTCTTCCTGCTGATATTTCCGATTCCATGCGTGAAGAAATCGAGCAGATTGCAAAGAAGGCATTCCTTGCTGTAGACGCAAGCGGTGTGACCCGTCTTGACTTCATTATTGACAAGGCAGATGACAGTATTTATCTGAACGAACTCAATACGATTCCCGGTTCCCTCGCCTTTTATCTTTGGGCTGAAGCTGGCAAACCCTATGAGCAGCTTCTTGAAGAGCTCATAGAGCTTGGCTTTAGAAAGGACCGTCGAAAGTCGAGACTGCAGTTTTCAAATGAATCAAATATCCTTGCCGATGCAAAGATTGGCGGCAGCAAGGGCAGCAAATCATAACAATAAATAAGACCGTGGTACGCACTGACATGCGTTTCACGGTCTTTCTCATTTTTCTTCAACTCTGGGTGGCCTTCTTCATATTTTGAGAGGAAAACTAGTAGACCAGAGAAATCTGTTCATCGTCATTAATGGATATGGGTTCCCCTAAATAGGTGGGTTCTGGACGCATGATGTGGACGTAGACAAAATCCTTCAACCGCGCAAGAAACTCCCTTGGCCTGTATTTAAGAACATAGAGGTCAAATCTTTTATCCGCCTTGATGCCATAGGCATCCATCCCCAGCGCTCTCGCCGTATAGACTGCCCTTTTCAGATGGTAGCCCTGGGTAGACACAATTAGGCTTTCAACCCCAAAAATCTCCTTGGCGCGCACCATGGATTCATAGGTGCTGAATCCTGCATGGTCCATTACAACCTTCTTTTCAGGAATACCGTTTTCAACCAGATAGGCTTTCATAACACCAACCTCGTTATAGTATATGGAGTCGTGGTCACCACTGACCAGAATCTTATCGGCGTATCCCTTGTTATAGGCTTCGATTGCAGCGTCCAGACGGTCCGCAAGCATGGCGCTCGGTTCCTTTTGAGGAGTTACACGCGCACCGAGAACCAGTATGACCTCCGAGTGCGGCATATTCTTGACATCTATATATCGGCTGGCCGAAAGCGCCACGAACTGGTCTATTCCCACACAAATGACAATGACCGTCAGCATGAGCGCTATAAGTCCTTTAAAACACTTTATTATAAATTTCATGTATTTTCATCACATCCCCGTAGATAGAATACACGCTATGTCTTCCCTCTACAAGAGTCTAATGTCACAACTCTCCAATTTGAAACTTATTTTCTTCCATACTATGGTATTATTACATAAACAATATAATCTCATGGAGGCCCTTTATGGATAAATATAAAATACTTGTGGTTGATGATGAAAAGGAAATTGCTGATTTGATCAGGGACTACCTTAAAGCTACAGGCTATGAAGTCCTCATCGCATACAATGGCGAAGAGGGACTTGAAATATTCCAGAATCAGAAGCCCGATATGGCAATACTGGATATCATGATGCCCATCATGGATGGCCTTGAGCTATGCAGACGCATACGCAGTGCGTCCAATATTCCCATCCTTATGCTGTCGGCAAAAAAAGAGGATTCTGACAAGATTTTGGGACTAGGGCTTGGCGCGGACGACTACGTTACCAAACCCTTCAGCCCAAGAGAACTCATTGCAAGAGTCCAGTCCCAGCTAAGACGCTTCAACGATTTTTCAGGACAAAGCAAGAAAACAGATACCCTCGCATTTGGTGATATTGAAATTGACCCCTCTGCGCATATCGTGAAAATCCGCGGAGAGATTGTGCCCTTTTCTGTCAAGGAATTTGAAATACTCCATTACCTTGCCCTCAACATCAATCAGGCCCTTTCACGTGAAAAGATTTTCGAAAACGTCTGGGGCTTTAATGAATACGGCGATATCAACACCGTCACGGTTCATGTGCGCAAGATTCGTGAAAAGATCGAACGCGATCCATCCCATCCGATTTACATTGAAACGGTATGGGGAATCGGATATAAATTCAAGGGAGGCAACTGACCATGGGCATTCGGGCACGAATAATCCTTTCGTTCTTATCCCTGCTCATCGCCCCCTTTATGATTGTCTTTCTCACCCTTTTCATCCTCAACAGCGGTTTCTTTGGAGGTCCGCTTCAGGAGAATCTCGACAATCTGAGCAGTCAGGCCGATGTGGTGCTTGAACTCTTTACAGACAACTATGATCTCATTGAATCACCGGGGGAAATGGATTCCCTCCTTCAACCAGTTCTTGACAGGTCGTTCGAACGCGCTGTCTTCGCAGACACCGCAAGACACGTCAAATATGACAGTGCACACCTGCTTGAGGGGGACTCACTGTCATCCATGACAGAGAACGAAAACAAGCTGGATATTTTCAATCTTGACGTCTACATTGACAACACCTACGCAGGCATCCTCGTACTCGAACCGGACATCAATCTGCGCCGCGCCTTCGAGCTTCTGTTTTATCTGCCTGTCATCATGATTGTCATTTTCATTCTTACCATCATCGCCTTGATTTTCATTCTGTCAAAAATCCTTGCAGATGGCATTCTCAATCCGCTTCGGGAACTGAACTACGCGGCTGAACGCATTGCGGCCGGTGATTTGGAGTTTCAAATGAACTACAACAGGGATGATGAATTCGGTAAACTCTGTCAGGAATTTGACTACATGCGCCTCAAGCTCAAGAGCTCCCTGACAAAGCAGGCGCAGTACGAAAAATCCAGACGTCAGCTGATTGCCAGTATTTCACACGATCTCAAAACGCCGCTGACATCCATCAAGGGCTATGTCGAGGGCCTGCAGGACGGGCTGGTCTCTGATGAGGAAACCTATCAGCGCTACTTGAAGGTGATTTGGGATAAGAGCAATCGTCTCAATCATCTCATAGACGACCTCTTTATTTTCTCCAAAATGGAGCTGGGAGAGTTTAAGATCGAGCCTATGATTCTCGACGCAGACATGCTACTTGAGGAAATACTCTCGACCCGGGAACATGAGCTCAAGGACAGCAGCCTACACTTCTCGGTCATCCGCCCCCTAAAGCCGGGCAAGCTTCAGGTGGACCCGCACCGTATTGGTCAGGTTCTAGATAATATTATAGACAACGCCTTGAAATTCACTAAAAGTAAAATTGTCGTTTCAACGGATATTCGCGAAGCCTTCTACATGATTTTCATCCAGGATGACGGTATTGGCATGTCTGAAGAAGACCTGCCCTATATCTTTGACCATTTCTACAAAATCGACAAGGTGCGCAACTCCTCAAGCAAGGGAACCGGACTTGGCCTTGCCATATGCAAGGAGCTTATTGAAGCCCATGGCGGTACCATTCACGTACGCAGCAAGGAAAACCACGGCACGACTTTCAAGATCATTTTACCCTTGCAATAATAGCATTCGCCATTTTTCGACAATAATTGCACTTTGCCGATTTTTATTGTACAATTAAAGAAATCTGGGTAGACCATTTGTATATAATATTATGAATTCGAGCATTTTTTGCTCTATCCCAATTCAAAAAGTTATTAGGGGGCACTATACCATGAACTCAATCGGAAAAAAAATTACACAGCTGCGTACAGAAATAGGCTACACTCAAAAACAACTCGCAAAACTCGCAAACATCACAGAAGCTTCGCTATCCAGATACGAAAACGGCCTTCGTGAACCCAAAATCAACACACTTGTAAAGCTCGCAAAGGTTTTGGGCTGCACAGTTGATTATATGGTTGGCAATACAGATGTCGTTGATGGCATCATCGTCGATCGTCAAAAGCTGCCTGAACTGCTTAAGACTGTAGATTTAAAATACCTTAGCATTGCTAAGGATCTTGAGCATTCAGATATTCCAGTAGAAGATTTGAAGGCAATTGTCGAAATCATTTCGAAAAATCGTGCCGTTTAATCCGCATCATATGTTCATTGAAACAGCTGCCAATAGGCATACATAAAAAAGGGACGTCATATAATGGATTGGAATTACCCGATCTTTTAAATGACGTCCTTTTTCTTAATTTATCTTATATCCCACACCCCATATGGTCTTCACATACTCAGGCTCACTGGGATCCTTTTCGATTTTTTCACGAATGCGTCTTACGTGGACTGTGATTGTGGGAATGTCCTGGTCCGCTTCAAAGCCCCATACCTTCTGGAATATTTCCTCTTTGGTAAAGACCTTTTTGGGACTGCCAGCCAGTAGATGGAGGAGCTCAAACTCCTTAACTGTCAACACAACCTCTTTGCCGTCAATAAATACCTGATGGGTCTTCGGGTTGATTTCAAGACCGCGAATGCGTATGGCTGCGTCATCACTCACACCACCTGAACCCTTGAGGGTCTCGTAACGCTTGATGTGCGCCTTGACCCTTGCGACAAGTTCATTAGGGCTGAAGGGCTTTGTCATGTAGTCATCCAGACCAAGACCGAGACCTCTTACCTTATCGATATCTTCTCCCCGCGCGCTGATCATAATAATGGGTATATCCTTCTGCTTGCGAATCTGCTTGCAGATAATAAACCCATCTGCACCTGGAAGCATCAAGTCCAGTATGACGAGATTGTAGGATTCCTCAAGTGCTCGCGTGAGTCCCTTGGTTCCCGTATTCTCAATATCCACTGAAAAACCGTTTATTTCAAGATAATCCTTTTCAACTTCCGCGATACTCAGGTCATCTTCAACAATCAGTATTTTTTTCATAGTCAGCCTCCTTTAGATAAGGCAAATCAATGCAGATTGCCAGTCCACCCTCTGGCTTGTTTTCAGCCCAAATACGCCCGCGGTGCTTGAGTACGATCTGTCTTGCAATCGCCAGACCCAGTCCGCTTCCCGGCACGCTGCTCTGTCTTGCCGTGTCTATCCTGTGGAATCTGTTGAATATCTGCTCGAGGTGCACTTCTGGAACCCCTTCACCGTTATCCCCAATGGTCAGTCTTACGAACTGGTCCTTCTGGACTGTGGACAAGTCCACTCTGAGTGGTCGATTATCAACATATTTCACAGCATTCTCCACAATATTGACAAGCACACGCCTGAAGTGAATGACATCCAGTTTGACCACTGTATTTTCCTCACAGCTGCTTTCAAGGGAAAACGTGACATTATTGTCCTCATAATTGTACTGCCACTCATCTATGAGATCCTGAAGAAACAGCTGAAGCCGCACACTCGAAAACTGGAAGGACTCCTTCTCAGAATCAAGATTGGAGAAGAGTGTGAGCTCGCGCAAAAGCTGGTCAACGACCGTGGCATTGTTTGACATGGACTTCAGGTACTTGCTCATTTTCTCAGGAGAACCCGCAACCCCATCCATAATCCCCTCTGCATGCAACTTAATTGCCGTCACAGGCGTTCTAAGATCATGGGAGATACTAGAGATCATTTCCTGCCTACTCTCTTCATACTGATCTCTGATGCGCTCATTTTGGAGCAGTTGAAGACGCATGGCTTCAAAGGCCTGGCTCAGCTCCCCTATTTTATCGCTCGAAGTTGCCTTCACTTCATTTTCAAGATTTCCGCGGCGCACTGCATTTGCCGCTTCAATCAGGTCATCGAGGGGTACAGTAATGCTTCTGACGACAAACCAGGATATGATTCCCATAATCACTGTCGAAATCAGCATAAATACAAGAATATTATTGAGAATGATCATATAGAACCGGTCCGATGGATTCCAAACACTGAGGAGGATGAAGGCGGTCACCTGGTCTCCATTGTCGCTCTGATAATCCATTTGACGCTGTATGGTTGTTTCATACTGCTCAAATAAGTAGGCGTTGGGATATACACCCACCTGACCATATTTCGGAAATTTCTCCAGTTCAATATTGGGGTCCAGCTTTTTTGAGACATAAAGGGGTTCATCATTTCTGAACACAACAAGAGATACCTGTGGCCTGAAGGAAAAATCGGCCACCTCCCAAAAGTCTGTTGTGATCAGAAAATCCTGAGCGCCCTGGTTTCTAAGATTTATAGTAGCCTGGTTGATGGACCGACTTGCTTCTTCGACGCTGTTGAGTTCTCGAAATTGGAAGGCGTAGCTCACAACATCTCTTGAGCCTTCTTCTTCCTTGTCTGACTTGAACAGCTTATCACCATGCACGATATACCCGACTGAAAACATGAGGATGACCGTGATGAGCATTCCTGTGATGTAGGTCAAATACAGCTTTGTCTTGATCCCCAGACTCTTTGGCCGCATCAGTTTCCTACCGCTACAGCTTCTTGATCGTCCAGGTAATGCTGACCCTTGACGACAATTTGGTCACCCGCTTCCAGGGCACCGATAATCTGAATACGCTCGCCGTCTTGAATCCCTCTTGTCACATCAACTCGACTTGCGATTCCATCCTTGACAACAAAGACATAGTTTCCTGTTTCATCTTCAAGTACCGTGTTTTTTGTAACGACAAAGGCATCATCAACGCGCTCTGTCTCCAGATATACTTCTGCAATCATGCCTGGAAGGTACTTTCTGTCTGGGTTATCAAGCTTGACTTCAGCAGGATAACCGCCGGAAACGCCAGAAACATTAAGGGCTGTAAGACTTGCTTCAACTTCGCTTTCCTGTGTTGGGAACGTCACTATGACAGGCTGTCCAACGTAAGCCTGTGAGACACGCGCTCCAGGAATTGTGATCTCTACCTTAACCGGATTGTACTCCGATACTGTCACGCCATTTTGCGTTGTTGCAAACTGTCCCTCTTCAACAGAACGTGCTGTGACTATGCCATCAATTGGGCTTGTCACAATGTAGTTCTCCTCTGATGAGGAAAGACTTGAAATTGTTGTGTTGTAAGAGGTCTGTGCATTTTTATAACTGATAACAGCTGCATCGTATGCATCCTTTGCAGAATCCAGATTGCTTTGCGATGTGGCGCCGTTTTCAAAGAGAATTTTCATATCGTTATAAGATTTTTCTGCTGATTCCTTCTGGATTTTGGCAGAGTCGAGCTGGGCCTTCACAGAAGAAATCTGGGAAGTTCTTGTTGTGTTGAAATCTTGTGTTTCTAGCTTAAACAGAAGGTCGCCTGCCTTAACAGAGTCTCCGACGTTCACATATACGGTTTCAACATCTGCACTGACAAGTGCATTCATTGAGTATGTCCTGCCTGCTTCAACAGTCCCAAGACTGTAAAAGGATTCACGGATGACGCTTTTTTCAAGCTGATCAACGACAACAGGTGTTTTATCTTCTACCATATTTTCAGCCTGTTGACCCGCACCTTCACCTGCGCCTGCCCCCGGCTGTTGACCGCCGCAGCCAGTAGCAATCAGTGAAAGCGAAAGGACTCCAGCCAATAATATTTTACGCTTCATTTAAGATTTCCTCCGTTTCTTCAACAAATAAGCCAAACTTCTCACGAATTGCCTCAGTGATTCCATCGTTCATTGAGTAAACAATCGGAATTACCATAAGAGTCAAGGCTGTCGATGCGATAAGTCCAAATATCAGTGCGTATCCAAGCTGTCCCAGCGAAGGATCAGACACAGAAATCGGCAGCACACCACCAATTGTTGTCATGGATGTTGCAAGGACTGGATTAAATCTTGTTTTAACTGCCTCTACAATGGCTTCATTTCTCTCTTTGCCTTCACTTCTGAGATAGTTGGTGTAATCCACAAGCACGATTGCGTCATTAACGGCAATACCTACAAGGGATACAATACCAAACAGAGAGTAGAAGCCAATATTGTTGCCTGTTACAGCCAGACCGATAAAAGTACCGATCAGTGCCAGCGGAACGCTGATGATGATTACAATCGGCTGTGTCAGGGAATTGAACTGGACTGACAGCAGAATGTAAACCAGCATCAGTGCAACAATAAAGTTGAAGCCCATATCAGAGAATGCATCGTTCATTCTGCTGAACTCACCACCATACTCTATCGTGATGCCATCCGGCACTGAAATTGACTTGATTTCCTGCTGGAAGGTTCGGACTATTTGTGTGATGTTGGCATCAGATGAATTTGAAGCACCTACGGTAATGTATGTTTCACCGTCGTCGTGAGCTATACGGCTGATGCCCTCATTGATTTTTATGCTTGCCACTTCACTGAATGGAATCTTGCTTCCTGAATTGCTCGTGAAGACGATTCTTTCAATATCCTTGATATTGTCAATGCGGTCATCTGTTGTTCTGATTTCAATGCCGATTTCATTGCCATCCAGCCTAAAATCTGTTACTTCAAATCCAGCAACTGTATTTCGAACCTCAGATGCCATTGCAGATATGCTCAGGTTATTTGCCTTTGCAAGTGCCGGATCAAAGTCAACAATCAGTTCGGGAAGACCGCCAAGTGTACTCGTATTCGCTTCTTCAACACCTTCGATATTTTTCATGACGAGGTAGTAGGACTCAGCAAGTGCGTCCATTTCTTCCTCGGTTCCACCAGATATTTTAACTGAGATTGGAGACTCGCCACCGCGGTGTCCCATATTCAGCGCCGCTTCAACAGAGATTTCTGCGCCTGCAATATCTTTCACGGCGTTTCGAAGGACTGTTATCATTTCATAACCACTGATATTTCTCAGCTCTTCATCGATGAGTTCAATTTCAATGCTTGCTTCGTTGGAGTCATCCCCGCCAATGGAAGATGTGAAATTGTCGATATCTTCAAGCTCAAAAAGCTTCTCTTCAACCTGTGACACGATGTCGGCAGTATCGGAAATGAGATAGCCCCTTGGGAGTTCCACCGAGATGGACATGGAGTCCGGCTCCTCATTTGGCATGAGCTCCATTTTGATGAAGCCAAGCGGAATCAGTGCCACACTGCCAATCAGCATGACAATTGACAGGACAATAATGCCCACTCTTTTTTTCTTGCTCTCAAGTACACCGCTCAGCCAGCCTGCATATTTTTCAATATGAGTACCATGACCATGGGGATTCTTGAACTTGAACTGTTTTAGGAACATGGCTCCTGAGAAGATTACGGCACCCACATATGAGAAGATACTGAACGCATGGTCTATTCTAAAGGCAAACAGTGCCAGAACACCTACGATAGCCACCGATGCGACCTTTCTGTACATTTTTGCCGCCCCGCGCATCTCCTTCTCCTGACCCTTGTATTTTTCAAGGACGCGTGACGCAATGGTCGGCGTGATGATCAGAGAAATAAGGAAGGACGCACTGACTGCAAAGAGAATGGTAATTGGCAGAGACCGTAGCATAAGGCCCATCATCCCCGGTGTCATTGCAAGCGGTATAAATGCCGAAATCGTCGTCAGCGTCGCAGCAAGTACGGCTGGCGCAACCTGATTGATTGCAATTTTTGCAGCCAGCTTTCTATCGACACCGAAGTCACGAATCCGGTCAATATTTTCAATAACTACAATCGCGTTATCTACGAGCAGGCCCAGCGCAATAACAAAGCCCATGAGAGATATGGTGTTAAAGGTAATTCCAGACTGCTCCATGAGAATGAAGCTTGTGAACATGGACAGTGGAATGACCATGGATACAATAAGGGCCTCTCTCAGGTCAATAAAGAGGAAAAGTACCAGTACAACCACCAGAAGACCTGAAATAGCACTGTCTATTACTGTTCCAAGGCTGTCTTCAACATCTTCTGCGAAATTCGAGGTAATGATGATTTCCATATCCTCAGGATACAGGGACCCTTTTCCTTCATCGAGAAGTGTCATGATTTCATGAACCGGTCCAATGGTATCCGCACCATTGTCTCTATAAACCTGCATGTAAACAACTGGCGTTGTTCCAGCACCCTGCGCCTTGCGATAAGTTCTGGAAATCGCGTCGCCCTCGTCGTCAATAAGTTCTACTTTTGCAATATCACCAAGCTGCACCACCCCGCCTGAGGTATCCACTAGGACGTTTCGAATATCATCGACACTGCCTATGGATTCATCAACTCGTACGTTGTACTGCTGGCCGTCCAGCTCTGCGTCACCTGCAGGCAGACTGACATTCATGCCCTGAATAGCAGAGCTGATTGTATTTCTTGTAATACCATAGGCTTCAAGCTCAGCCTGATCCACCGTAATGGTTACAACAGCTTCTGTTTCACCATTTAATGAAACTGAGTCCACACCACCGACACCCTCGATGGCATTCTTGATGTCATCGGCATGGGCACTGATGCTCGCCAGATCCTCGTTTCCTGTGATGGACATGGTCATGATTGGAATTTCACCCGTCTTAAGATGCATGACATTGGGGTCCGTCGCATCATCCGGCAGGGAAACGTCATCAACTGCCTTGTTGACTTCATCAAGCGTGTCATCCATATCGATACCGTATTCAAATTCCATACGAATCATGGAATACCCGGATGCCGATGTGGAGCTATAGCCCGTCAAGTCGTCCAGACCCGAAATCGCATCTTCAATTGGCTCTGTAATCATTTCTTCAATATCCTCAGGCGATGCACCTGAATACATTGTGTTTATCATGATCATGTTTGATTCTACTTCTGGAATGTTCTCACGCGGCAAATCGTTATAGGACATCCAGCCTATGATGAATATTGCCATGAGAATAAGATAGACCGTCCTGTAACGATCTATAAAGAGCTCAGATATTTTTCCAAGCAGGTTTTTCTCCTGATGGAGCTCAGGTATATAGTTCTTGTTGTTCTCCACCTTACCGACTCCTTTCATAACCATACAAATTTATCCTATTCACTATACCGCAATTTGGTTAAAATTCATCTTCGTTTTTCTAAACTATTTCTAAACATTCTATAAAACCCGAATCATTCACGAACTTTTCACATAATCAGCTGGTAGGCTGGAAACATTGCTTAAAATACCAGGATTCATATGCTATGTCATGAATAATACGGGCTTTGTTTCATGCTATGCTTCAGTCAGTTCATTTCATTCTCAGGATGATCCCTGAAATACAGGTACAAATAGTTTACAAAGGCCACAAGCATAATAATAACCGCGCCCACCATGGTAAGGTGCCTGTAAAAGAGCTTTGCCTCAAGAAGGGATGTCGCCACCGCTATATAGAACACAATGGTTGCGACCTTGCCGAATACATTTGATGGAATAACACGGTTGATGTGACCAAAATACATGATTGCCGCACCGACAATCATGGCACCTTCCTTTAGAACCACAACGTAGAAGACCCACTGTGGGATAATGTTCGAGAAGGCAAGACACCCCAGTGCTGCAAGGAGCATCAGCTTGTCAGCCAAGGGGTCGAGTACAGTACCAAGCTTGGTAGACATATCATAACGGCGGGCAATATAGCCGTCCAGCACATCCGTCACACCCGCTACCAGATATACGACAAGCGCAAGGATATGATCGCCGGAAGTGTAGTACCCAACGAATACTGGAATGAGCAAGAGTCTTATGATTGTCAATATGTTCGGGATATTCATTGCTGTCACCTCCATGGGCATTTTCTATATTATAGCATGATACCCATTTGTAGCGCCCATTAATTTCCTTTTCTTATGTCATATGCCCCATTCTGAGCTTAATTCCAATAAAGAGACGCCTATATCGAATTCTTCTTCGAATAGGCGCCATTTCGTTTATATCTTCTTTAACAACTATGCAATTTCTAATTCACATTAAACCGCGTGACTTTTTCAATAAGCTCCTGCGCCATACCCGCTAGCTGCTCTGAAGCACCCGCGATTTCCTGAGCGATGGCATTTTGCTCCTCTGCTGATGCAGAAACCTCCTGAGCACTTGCCGTTGACTGCTGGGCAACCGTAGCAATGAACTCCATGGCTTCAGTCACCGTGCTACTGTGCTCATCGGTGACGTCAATGGATTTTGCCACATCTGAAATAAGGGCAGTCGTCGACCCAATGGATTCTGCAATATCATCAAATGTTCGACCTGTCTGATCCATCGTTGAAATACCCTCGTTGATTGCATCATTTTCAGCATTGATCAGTGCGCTTGCCATATTGATTTCAGATTGGATTTTGCCAATAAGCTCGCTGATACCCGTAGCTGATTCCATAGATTCGGTTGCAAGCTTACGTATTTCTTCAGCAACAACCGCAAATCCTCGTCCCTGCTCTCCGGCTCTCGCCGCCTCAATCGAAGCATTCAGGGCCAGCAGATTCGTCTGGTCTGCAATACCTGAAATGGTACTCGTAATATTACCAATAAGGCCTGACTGCTCACTGAGTGTTGCAATAACCTTAATGGTCTGGTCGCTGCTGACACGAATCGCATCCATCTGCTTGACTGTCTTTTGCATTTGCTTCTGTCCAGCATCCGCCGTTTCACGAACACGCTCAGCTTTCTGCACCATATCTTCTGTAGACTGCGCAGAGTGGTCAAGACATTTCTTCATTTCAACAACAGCGTCCTTTGTTCTAAGAACGTGTGATGCCTGTTCCTCACTGCCTGCAGTAATTTCCTCAATATTGGACGTAACTTCTTCTGCTGCCCTGCCGCCTTCTTCTGCGGATGAAGCCAGCTGCTGACTGCTTGAAGATAAGATTTCCGAAATACGGAGAATTTCGATGATCATTGCCCTGAAATCAGAAATCATCTCATTTAAGGAATTGCCCATCTGAATGACTTCATCGCCCTCAGTAACTAGTTTTCCATTGACCCTGAACTCAGCTGTCAAATCGCCTTCCGAAGCCGCTTTCATAACATCCTGCATTCTGCGGATACGCACGACAATATATCTTGTAATAAGTCCTGCGCATACAAGTGATATTGCAAAGAATGCCAAGCTGAACAGAAACATTTGACGACGCATTTTAAAGAGACCCGCCAGATATTCTGCCTGGTCCGCATTAAGCGAAATAGAATATCCGTCAAGACCTGTATACATGTTTAGTTTTGTAATGCCTGCATATGTGTAAATCACAGAGTTATCATTGCCTGCGGCCATATCTGGATATGCAGCTTCAAGCTCTGGAATTCCAAACTCTGTCACTTTCTTTTGCATCATGTAATCTGCATTTGGATGATAGACAAGCAGACCATCGCTGTTGATCATATAGGCATAGCCGTTATCGCCAACCTTTGCGTCCGCAAGTACCGAGAAAATAGCATCCATTTTAATCGACGCTGCTATGACACCCGAAACGCTGCCGTTTCTTCCCTTTAGAGGATATGCATAAACGCGTACCGGCAGGCCTGTCGCCTTTGAAGTCATGATTTCACTCCACACCGATTTTCCCTGCATTGCCTCGTTGAAGTAGGAACGTGCAGATACGTCCAGATTATTCAGGCTTCCCTTATCGTTATCTGCTTGTATCTTACCTCTTGTATCTACAATAAATATATTGTCCAAAAGCTCAGACTGCTTGTCCTGCATGTCGCTGAGAAGTCCCTGTACTGTAGATAGCTTGTCACCATCAGTTGCCAGGTCTCCTACATTGAGATTCTTAAGTGTTGGCGTCTCACCGATAAGGTTCAGCAGCGTCTCCACATTTTCAAGACCCATTGCATATTGACTTTTTATCCCCTGCAGCTGTGCCTCCAGCTTTCCCTCAACTTCCTGTGTCACCATCTTTGATGACCAGTAGTAGCTCAGGCTCCCTATACCAGCTACCACAGCGACCACCAGAACGCACATCAGTGCAGTCAGTTTGACCATGAGGTTGTTCTTAAACTTGCTCATTTTGACCTCCGTTACCCTTTTGACTTCAATCACCCGTTATATTCCTTCTGTCTCTTCTATTAACTGTCAGTCACCGAACAACCTGCCCATGTTATTATGGTAAATCCGACGCTGTATTACTAAACGTTTTCCTTCACTATGTATAGCAAAACCGCAACTTTATACCTATCAACAACCCTAATTGTACATAAATCGTCCTATACAATAATATGAGATAGAAAGTACCATTTCAATGAATTTTTTTGAACTAATTTTGTGCAACCATAAAAAAACACCCAGAATCTCTGGGTGTTTCATCTATTTCGTTCAATTTTCTTCATACAATTCGACAAATGAACTATCAAGACATTGATATCTTTTCTCAACAACACTGAAAGCGGTGTTAAAATTTTGTCGATTATAGGCGCATTGTTCGAACATTATTCATTAATTGCATGAGACATGCTATAGAAAATTTAAATACTTTACTTTTATTGTCCAATATTTGTAGGTAAACAATTATTGTTTATTTACGTCTTGGGGGCCACCTATTGATACCCTTATAAAAAAGGTAAGCTTCACTGAATAACTAGTTTACATTAAAACGCATTACTCTTTCAATAAGCTCCTGCGCCATACCTGCGAGCTGTTCTGAGGCTCCAGCTATTTCCTCTGAAATTGCATTTTGTTCTTCTGCTGATGCAGAGACTTCTTGAGCACTTGCTGTTGACTCTTGAGCTACAGTTGCTATAAATTCCATAGCTTCTGCTACAGTGCTACCGTGTGCGTTCGTAACATCAATCGATTCTGCAACATTGGAAATCAAGGCATTTGTTGAAGCGATAGCATCTGTAATGCCATCGAAGGTACGACCCGTCTCATCAATAGTCTGTATTCCCTCATTGATTGCTTCATTCTCTGTATTAATGAGAGCACTTGCCATATTGATTTCAGATTGAATCTTACTAATGAGCTCTCTGATTCCAGTTGCAGATTCCATTGATTCTGTCGCAAGTTTACGGATTTCTTCCGCAACAACTGCAAATCCGCGTCCCTGTTCACCCGCTCTTGCCGCTTCAATTGAAGCATTCAGGGCCAGCAGGTTGGTTTGGTCTGCAATGCCTGAAATGGTACTCGTAATATTTCCGATTAAATCAGACTGTTCACTTAGGGTGGCAATCACCTGAATCGTCTGATCACTGCTATTTCGAATGGCATCCATCTTCTTGACGGTCTCTTGCATCTGTTGCTGTCCCATATCTGCTGTTTGACGGACTTTATCCGCATTTTGCACCATTTCCTCTGTAGAGTGCGTCGACTGATCCAGATACTTTTTCATTTCAATTACGGCATCCTTTGTTCTAAGAACGTGCGATGCTTGTTCCTCACTGCCTGCAGTAATTTCTTCAATATTTGAAGTAACCTCTTCGGCTGCCCTGCCACCTTCTTCTGCGGATGAAGCCAGCTGTTGACTGCTTGAAGAGAGAATTTCAGATATCCTCAAAATTTCTATAATCATTGCTCGAAAATCTGAGATCATTTCGTTTAAGGAATTGCCCATCTGAATGACTTCATCGCCCTCAGTAACAAGTTTTCCATTCACTCTGAACTCAGTTGTCAAATCACCTTCCGCTGCATTCTTCATGACATCCTGCATTCTTCGGATACGTACAACAATATATCTAGATATAAGCCCCCCAAAAACAGCTGATATCGCAAGGAAAATCACACTGAACATGAGAATCTGGCGACGCATTTTTATGAGGCCAGCCAAGTACTCTGCCTGATCTGCATTAAGGGATAGCGTATATCCATCAAGACCCGTATACATGTTGAGCTTCTTAACACCATTGTAGGCGTAAATCACAAAGCCATCGTTGCCAGCAACCATATCTGGTACCGCAGCTGTAAGCTCTGACACGCCCAGATCTGTTGCTTTAAGTTTCATCATCAAGTCTGGACTTGGATGATAGACGAGAAGTCCCTCACTGTCCATCATTGAAGCGTAGCCATTTTCTCCAATTTTTACATCTGCCAGCACCTGGAATATTGTATTCATCTTAACAGATGCTGCAAGCATGCCAGAAACACTTCCATCATTACTCCATAATGGGTATGCATACACACGTACAGGTTCGCCCGATTGCTTTGAAGTCACAATTTCACTCCAAACAGATTCTCCTTGCATTACTTTATCGAAGTATGCGCGATCAGACATATCTAAACCAATATAGCTTCCATCAAGATCGTCGGCACGTATAATGCCACTTGTATCCGTTACAAAAATATTGTCAATAAAGTCAGACTCCAGGGCCTGCAAATCATCGAGCAAATGCAATACATTTGAAAGCTTCTCGCTATCCGATGCCAGTACTCGAATATTCAAATATTTCAATGTAGGTGTTTCACTAATGAGATTAAGTAGTTTCTCTACAGTTTCCATCTGCATTTGAAACTGTTTTTTCATCCCTTGCAGTTCTGCATTCAGCTTTTCTTCCACCTCTTGAGTCACCATTGAAGATGACCAGTAATAACTTAGTCCTCCTATGCCGCCCACTACAGCGATAACTAACGCACACATGAGTACTGTTAGTTTATACATGAGGTTGTTCTTAAACTTGTTCACGTTGACCTCCATTGCCCTTTGACATCATACTCCCATTCTAGTTCACATATCCCTCTATCTTTTGTCATTCGTCGTATAACGGCTCACAATACCCGTGAGTCAAAGTCCTACTTCAAAATTTCACTGTCATATTATTTGAAATGATTTATGTTATAACTTCGTTAACTTAACGACGTACACTTTTGTCCAACATCATATTATGAAATGGAAAGAACCATTTCAACAATAATTTTCAACGGCTTATTCACAAATATAAAAAAGCCCCCAAAATATCTGGGGACTTCATCCACTTCGTTCGACTATTTTCACATAATTCAATATTGTCATATTCAAAACAGGTGTATCATTTTCAAAAATACAAAATCTCGCACTAATCTTTGTCGATTATAGTCGTATTGTTCAATATTAGCTCATTAATCGAAATGAAATTCCTATAAAAATTCTAAATACTTTACTTTTATTATCCAATATCTATTTGCAGTAAAATTATTGATTGCTTTCATCAAAGAATTGATACAAATCTATAATCTTAGCAGCACTTATTACGAAAACAATTACCATTAAGAAAAGCAGGGAATGATTATAGCGCGGCTGTCCTTCATATACAAAGAATACGAGCGATGGAAATGCCAGATTCATAAATGGAATTACAGCAGCAGGCCTTAGGGTAAACCGTGTAAACATGGCTTTGAGTACGGCAGGAATGCCCAGAAGGATGAAGATTAGACTGAATCCACTCAAGGTCCCCAGCAAAATATCATTCAGTGCCCGAAAGGCATTGAAATTACGCCCTAGTTCTGTCTGTGTAAGCTCTGTTGGCTTTTGCGAAAGCTGGTTCATTGTCCACGCGTCGATATCCCACGCCCCATTAAAATAGGTCGAGTGTATGCGGATCAGCCCCAGCTTCATGAACTCCAGGGGATGGGCCTTGATCCACTCGGTCGCCATCGGTTTAAAATCCAGTTCAATATCAGATGCAAGCTTTATAGACTTGTTTCCGTTTTCAAGGTGCATATCAATTTTTTCCTGAAGCTCAGGTGTCTTGTAGAGGTCATCAAAGGACATCCATCCACCGTGAATATTATTGGGATTGTTGTTGATATACAGGTTGAAGCCTGAGTTGTATGAAATCGGAATGAATCTGCCAAAGGCATTGTAATTGCGCACAGTCCACGGTGCAATGACAAGCGCCATGATGCCCCATATGACCACGCCCTTCAACACCGCGCGCTTTAGGTCCTTAACCATTATCCACTCACTCAGCCCCAAAATAATGGGGTAAGCCATATAAAATGGTTTTGTCAGCGCGCAGATGCCCGTCAAAATCCCTAAAACCACAATCCGAAGCCATGTGTCCCTAAAAATAATTTGCACATAAATCAGCAGTGCAAGGAGAAGTGCCATTAGCGTTTCGGTGCCAGTAGTGTTGCAGTAGGCAATATGGTGGGGTAAAAATGCCACAATCGCCATGGCAATCAGAGCTAGAGTATCTCTCTTTTCATTTGTTTCCACAAGCTTCAGGGCAATCTGCCATGAAAGTAAAATGGTTAAGCCACTGTAAATGACGTTCAGCCACTTTGCCAGCGCAACAGACGCTGTTCCAAGGACTTTAAAGATCATGCCAAGAGACCATGAGTAGAACATGCCCTGAAAGGCAATGGGTTGTCCTTCATAAGTGAAGCCCTTCCCATCAAAGATATTCTTGGCGATTCGGTAATAGGCGTCAAAATCATAGAGCTGGTCCGTGGGTATCGTACGAATCCACCAAATTCTTGCCATAATACCCAGGCACAGAATTAGAAGTGGGAAGATCACTTTCTTCACAGGATGCTCCATTGCTTCATTTTTTGCTTTTGAGAGTAACTTTGACACGCGATTCATTTCCATATTAAGTGCTCCTAATAATCCATATGTATTTGAGGCCGCTGACACAGTCAGCCACCTGTCGCTTCTTCCTACTTAAGGTGACGCCCTGCGCCAGTTCTAGTATACCAAATATTAAAGTTAACTGTACCATAATAAAAAGACGCCTTCGGCGTTTCGCTATGTGAAACGTATACGTTTCCCTATGGTTTCCTTCGACGCTGGCAAAATCAGCCAGCTGAGCACCTTCCTTAAATCGGACAAGGGGAATCCCCTTGTCAATCCCCATTTTTAATTGCATAGGAAATTACATAATCTATGCAATTTCCTATGCAATTAAAAAGAGCCCTATGCACTTTTAGCAAGTGCATAAGGCTCCTGTCTTATTCTACTTCATTATGTTGCATTCTTAAAGATGTGTCCTGAATCAGTTTCCGAAAATTGCTTCTGCTTCAAAGAGATCGTCTGACAGTTCAACACCGAAGACAAATACGTCATCACCAATTTCATAGTCCATGATGCTGAATGCTGCGCCGTCTTTAAAACTTACAGTCCAAACCTGTCCAGATTCATCCTCGACCTTTAAAAGGTTGGCAGTCTGATAGATTTCCACGATTTCAGCCTTGAACTTGACCTTCTCAACGACTTTATTCATGACAAGGGTATTTGCGCCATTTCCATCCATTTTCAGCGTCACACTTTGATCAAGGCGCAGATCGTATATTGATCCTGTATCCCCGCCAAGAAGAATATATTCCATACCTTCTTTAAGATCTACTGTTTTGACTGCCCCATCATTCGTTTTAACGACAACCTGTGGTGTATCACTAATAAAAATGGACTGGATTGTCCCTGCCAGCTCAGAGCTCAGACCTGTCGCTTCAATTTTTACGACCTTGCCGTACTCAAGTGTAACTTCAACAATATCGCCCTTTCGGATCCCGTCATCACCTGAAATGACATCTATGTCGTCTGATAGAACCTGGTCGATATAGCCGCCACGTTCCAGCTGAACACTTACAGAGCTGCCCGCCTTGAAGTCCGTCGTTCTGTTAAGCACACCTGTTGTAACGGTTTGCGGTGAGTAGGCTTCAACTTCACGAAGCATGTAGCCTTCAGCACTCAGAAGAACCTGGTCACCTTTTGAAAGGTCGCTCAGCTCGACAGTTTCACCATCTTTTACTATAACGGCTGAATCAAATGCCTTGTAGTATTTTTTTCCATCGCTTGTCGAAACTGTGATGATGCTATAAGTTCCGTCGCTGTATTCCTCTGTATCGGTAGACGACTCGTACTTACCATCAACTTTTTCGAACTGCTTGTTCACAACCAGTTTAACCAGATCTCCGTCTTCCTCAGTCACGGTTACGTCCATGCCTTTTTCAACATCGTCAAGGTCAAGAGACGCGCCGTCCTGTCTGATGTCCGCGTCGCTACCGTCATAGACATGCAGACTGCCGCCACCATCACGCACTTCAATGATTTCAAGGTCCTTGTGAACAATGGATACAATAGCTTCAAAGGTCTTCGAATCCGAATCGCCATAGCTGTAGTCCACACCGCTGTTTTCTTGGGTTTTTTGCGGTGTGATTTCACCGCTCATTACAGCATAAGATCCTGACATCAGTGTTGCAAGAACCTCTCTTGTCACCACCTGCTTGGGATTGAAGTTCCCCTTGTCATCGCCTTTGCTGCTGATGACATCGTTTTGTATCAATAAATCGATATACGGCGCCGCCGCACCTGTTATTGAAATAGCGTCTTTGTAATCAAAACTTACAATACGCTCCAGATTTTCATTCAAGAAGATATTAAGTGCTTTTCCCAGGAAAACTGTCGCTTCAACCTTTGTCGCTTCCGCAAGCTCTCCATCAAGCATAAAGCCCTTAAGCTCGTCTGGGTGGATAATGCCGTTTTCAAGCGCATAACCGACAGCTGCCCATGTACTTTCACCGTAGGGTGCCAGTGTCTTTGGAATTTGCGCCGCATCAATTGTTGCACGAAATTTCATTGCGAGCACATTGCCTTGAAGCTTGTCGAACTTATCTGCTGATGCAACCATGTTGTAGATGGCAGTGACAACTTCCAGCTTTGTCGCCGCCTTTGACGGCTTGTATGTCGCATCGGAATAGCCCGGCATGATTTCATTTTCCACAACCTTGATGATATATGGCATTGCCCAGTAATCCTCCGGCACGTCAGTAAACAGTCTTGCAGCAAAAGATGCCGGCAGACTCAGTACCATTACCACCAAGAGGCATACAGCCAAACTTCTCTTCATTTTCATATGTATTCGCATTTTCAAGAATAGCCCTCCATTCTCCTAAATCAGTTCTACCTCATTATATCAAATACTTATTCCAATCACGTTTCAATGTGATTACAAAATAATGACTTCTTCACGGCAGTCATCCATCTTAAAAGGAATCTTGCAGCTTCGTCATTAAAGCGATTTGAAAACAAACACCTTACTAAGGATATAATTCATAATCACAACGAAGACAGACATAACATACTTTGAAAACATGTCATCCATTGATAGGCCATCAATGAGGAGTATGAGCCCCAGGGTTTCCATAAGCCAAGTGCCCGCGCGTGATGCAAAAAAAGCTGAAATCTCACGAAGACGCATTTTAACCGTGTGCGCCTCTGACCCGAAAACATACTGTCGGTTGGTGACGTATGCAAAAATCACCGCTAGGATCCACGACAAGGTGGTTGCCGCCACATAATGAAGTCCCAGCTTTAGAAATAGCGCATATCCGCCGATTCCGATTATGGTTGTCAGCACACCGAAAATCAGGTAAAGGATGATTTCCCGGTTCAGCCTGCTTTTCATTATTCGTATTGTAGGGAATTTCATCACATATACACCTTATTTTCTATCGTTTCCGTCCTGCTTGCTGATAATATAGAGCGGACGGTTGCGTACCTCTTCATAAATTCTGGCAATGTACTCTCCAATGACACTGATTTGAATCATAATGATCCCGAAAAATAGGAGCAGGATTGTAACCAGCGATGTCCAGCCTTCTACAGCATGATGATTGAATACGACCTTCAGCACGATCCAATACACCAGATTCAAGAAAGCAAAAAGTGCGGTTGCAAATCCCATAAAGCTGAATATTTTGAGCGGTTTGTATGAAAAGGACAAAATTGCGTCAAAGGCCAGCTTGAAGAGCTTGATATAGTTGTATTTGGTCTCGCCGGAAAACCTGGCTTCCCGGTCATACTCCACATAGGTCACATCAAATCCGACCCAGTGTGTCAGGCCCCTGAAGAACCTGTTCTTTTCATTCAAATTGTTGATTTCGTCGACAACGCGTCTACTGAGCAATCTGAAATCACCTGTATCCAGGGGAATTTCAGTGTCGCTGAGCACCTGCATGATTCGGTAGAACCACTTGGAGGTTGACTTCTTCAGCCAGCTTTCACGATCCCGCTTCCGTCTTTTCGCATAAACGATATCGTAGCCTTCCTTAAACTTGCGGTACATGTCAACAATGACTTCCGGCGGGTCCTGCAGGTCTGCGTCGATGATGACCACCGCATCGCCCCTGACATTTCTAAAGCCGGCTGTGTTTGCCATTTCATGGCCGAAGTTTCTTGAAAAACTGACATACCGCACACGGGTATCCATGAGCTGTAACTTTTCAATTTCCTGAATTGTATTATCCGAACTGCCATCATCCACAAAGAGGATTTCGAAATGCTCGGTAATCTCTCCCAGTGCCGCTGCAAGGCGTTCGTAAAGCGGCCTGACATTATCCTCCTCGTTAAAGGCAGGTACGACAATTCCTATATCTACTGTTTCCACTTGGAGTGTTTCCTCACTTCCCAGACTTAAGCCAGACGCAGATCTCCGTTTTATGGAGGTGCATCTGAATGGTTGCTTGTATCTTAAAAATTATACCATATATAGGATTTATCATGAATGGTTTAAAAGTCTGAAATCCCGGCAGTTCGAAGATTTAAGAGAGCTTTTGAATCATCAACCGTTTTAGTATTCTCTGTGTCGTGGATCTGATTGTGAAGTATCATCTTTTTGTTGACTAATTATCTTCTATGCGTAAATGTACCTGTATCGCTTGCTTTGTAAGTTTCATGCTGCAAATTATAAAACCTCATTTTGTATTGAGATGGATAATTTTTTCATTTTAAGAATATCATAACTTGCTCTTATTTCACTACAAAAATAAAACCACACATTCAAGCGCGAAGGATGTGTGGCTTTCTCTCATGACAGCTACATGCTCTCATGTTTAAAAGCAAGCCTCTCCACCATATTTGGTTTAGCTTGCTTACGTTATCATTGGTTCTTAATAGAGGAACGCCTACCCCAACTGGTATATGTTGTAAACTAAATCAATGATTTAGAGTAAGCGAATTAGGTAGGCGCAAAGTCATTGTAGCATAATAACCTAGGTCAAAATAGGGACTTTGGTCACCATTACATAATTTTTAGAACATTCTATTATTTGGTAATCATTTTGTCTCAATTCGATTCCCCCTGTTATAAGAAAATGCCTTAAAATTTAAAGATTGCGATTGGAACATCTTCTCAAAGACTATACAATTTATACTAAGTAACCAATTAAACTTGGAGGCATCTCAAAATGAATCTGAAGATGGACGAAAGACAAGCCAGAAGGTGGAGAACTTTCCAACTATACAGAACTTTTAGAAAGCAAGTTGACGAGACGCCCTCGAAAACCTGTTACGAACACCTTGCTCTACAACTATGACTACGGTGATGATTGGCATATTGAAATTAAGCGGATCGATTCACCGAGCACCCTTGTCGATTTAGAAATTACTGATCCTTTCACACTTCAAAATGTTTTAGAAACTGTAATCAAAAAAAGAAGGCCTGTCTGCGTTCACAAGGAAGGTGGATATGTAATGGATGATGTCGGTGGTATGTCAGGTTTTACAGATTTTTTGCGTATTCTTCACTTTGGTGAAGATAAGGAAGAAAAGAAATCACTTAAACTTTGGGCCAAAAGTATGGGGTGGAGCGCAAAAGATATCGAACCAGGCAAAATGCTTTAAAAAAATAGTTCCGAAGTCTACCGGGTACACTTCGGAACTTGATATCAGCTTCTATCCTGCAATAATTCAAAATCATAATCGATGATTTTTCTGAAAGACGCTTGCACACGCATGTAGTCAACCACATCGACACGAAAGGGCAAGTCTGATTCGTCGAAAGCCTCTTTCAACAAACTTATGATTTTCAAATCAACTTTCTGAGAATCCAATAAAGCAATATCCAAATCAGAAAAAGCTCGATTAGTCCCCTTCACTCTAGAACCAAATGCACGCACTTCAACATTTGGAATAAATTCATTCAAAATACCTTTCACAATTTCCAAATCTCTTTCATCAATCTTCATTGAACCGCTCCAGTTGTTTCAACAAATACTTGGAATCTTCTAAAAAGACAGTAACAACCTCATATACTTCATCTGCCGTATCCTGATTGTAAGTATGTGTTGTCAGGTTTCGCGCTTGATGATAATGGATCCACTGAGCAACGTCATGAATAAGAAAGTGCTCTGCAGCCAAACGGAATAATCCGCGTCTTGATTGACCATCTACCTCAACGCTGCCTAAATTGTACGAAAGCCATCTTTTCATATATTTCCAACACAACTCGTATGTGAACTCAAAATTATGTATTGCTCCTGCTCGCAGGGCATATTGTGTTACATCATCAAATTGCTTCATATATTCTATATCATTCGTTCTTTTCAGTACCGCTTCGAGTGAATCAATTGCTTTTTTAAGGCTGTCTAATATAATTTCCATCTGCGCATCTCCTCCCAGCGATAACTTTGATATATTTTCAAACTAGTACGTATTAGCCACGTATCATACTTTTTTCCTGAAAATAAACTTCCCGTACGCATCAATATGTTTAATCAGATTCTCATTTTCTAGTGCATTGTAATCTACAACATCAAAAAAATAGGGTAGTGGATAGTTTTCATTCAGTTGTTCACTTAAACGGCGAACTGTTTTTCTATCAACATCTGCACCGTATATTGCCAGGTCAACATCCGATCCAGTTTTGTAGTTTCCAAGTGCTCGGCTGCCGAACAGGACGACTTTTTCAATTTCCTCAAAACAACTTATTGCTTGTTGCATATAGCACCAATCCCGTTCTAAAAATCCATACATTTTATATCTCCAGACGCAGTTTTTCATAGAGCTTTTTCAAAATTGGATAGTATACCTTTACTATGTCCTCCACCATTTTCTTTGCATGCACGCACTCGACTACTCTTTTCCAATCTGCAGCTGAGCCTATTTCATCTCCATACATACTATTCTTTCCTATAAATCCAAACCACATCTCGGTCGATTTCACGTTTCAAATCTGGATCTACAATAGCTTCGTAATGAATAATATCTACGAAATAGGGAAATGGGCTTTCTTCATCCAATTTAATGCGTACTTCTTCCAAAAAAACTGTTTCAAGTTCTGTACCACAAAAGACCAAGTCAAGATCGGATGTTTTAGAAAATCTACCTGTAGCTCTTGACCCAAATATGCCAATAGCTTCAATATGCGCATTTCCTTTAGCGAACTGTATAATGAACTCAATATCCTCGATTGATAGCCCGTACATCTTCATTCTCCTCCATCATTTGAAGCAGTGCATTGATTGCCGGATTAAAATCTGTGAGTATCTTTTTAATATATTCTTCCATACCTGACAAAAGCAAGTATTCGTGTGATGACTTATTGCGGTAATATATGCCGGCAATAAGCGTCCTTGCTAACGCATCCGTTTCAATGATACCCGTTTGAAACCCGTGCTTGATTGCAGTCGTGCTTCCGGACACACGACTGTTTGGATCAATTTGTAAGGCATAGCACCGTACAGTCTTCCATGCCAGTTCAATGGCAATTTCGTGGGTTTGAATCACAGACTCCATAATGATTTCTGTGAAATCATCCGCCCCCTCGTCCTGTGCCGTATATAGCCTGTTCACGCGGTCTGTCGCATTTTCTACTGCCTTTTTAAAACTCTTCAATAATTTTTCGCATCGGTTAAGCGTGGCATTCGATTCCATATTAATTGCTTTCCTCTCAATAATCATTTCTTCTGAATGTGTACCCGGTACAATTCTGAAATTCGATTCGGAAATTCTCTCTACGATTCCGAAATTTCGCTCAATCAAAAATTCTATTTGGTTTTATTGCTTCGAATTCAAATAGCAAAGATGCCCCTCATCCAACAGAAAACAGGCAGTATGTACTTTATAAAATCTTCAATGCGATTCATTTTTGTAACCTTTCACATTCTGAGGTAAACTCTGAGGTATACACGGTATGTTTCGAAACTAGTAAATTTCCTTTTCAACATTTTCTATCAAACACTTAAAACCTGCCAAGAACGCACTCATATTTATCTTTACTAAGCCCAAGCGACATTTCCATCTGCATCATCTCCATACCTAATTATAGCAAAAAATAAGGCCAGTATCACCGAAGGGATTGGTTAGCATCTCTTCAGTAATACTTTAATAAAAAAAGACGCCCAGACATCTTGATGCATCTGGATGTCTGAGTGTCCTTAATTGGTTCAGTTTGAACTATCTTCAATTGTCTAACTTTTTCAAATAGTTCCTCAATGTACCAGGTACTTTTGAGAACTAATCCATTTTATCAATACTTCTTGAAAATCTATCTCTGAAGACGCTCAGCATCTCTTCATCTTCATCAAACTTATAGCCTCTGGAAACAACACCCTTTTTCGTATCGTAGTCTACATGATTCCACCATACAGCTGCCTTGATATTCAGCTTTCCTATGGTCTCAAGGGCAGATGCTATCCACTCCCCTTTATTTCCACCAGTGGCACTTGATCCAAACTCCGTAATCATATATGGAAATCCGGAAAACTTTCTATTATACTCCCAGAGCATGGGCAGATATATCTCACTAAAGCTGCGCCATGATTCATCGGGATAATATGTGCCTGTATTATAGCCCGTGAGGCCAATGACATCCACATACGCCTCTCCAGGGAAATAATTCATATAGGTGTTCCACTGCACTTCAGGAAAATCACCCCAGTTGGGATTCCAAACCCAAATCACATTGTCCGCACCAGCCGTTTCAAATCGGTCATGCAGCCAGCGCCAGAATGTCCTGAAAACTTCAGAGTCCTTATGTGTGTACATGGCGTTGTAGCTGCACCAGTCCCCATTCATTTCGTTATTGGGACGGAAAAGAACAGGCTTGTCCAGCTCAACAATACGGTTTATAAGGTCATCGATTGTCTCGTCGTACTCACCGTCAAGCACTTCATACAGATAATCTGCATTGAATGCGCCGTACTTGCTCGTCTGATAAGTCAATTCAAGCACACGGCCAGAATCTGTTATCCTGCGCATCATATCCAGGCGCGGCAAATAACCTAAATCATAGTATTCCAATATAATGTCAAGCGCAATCCCAGTATCCTCTTCGATCTTATCCACATATGTCAGCTCATAATGCGTGCTCGGGTCAAAAATTCCCCAGGCAACATCTGTATTTTCAACGAATGTGTCTTTAAAATACTGGTCAGTCTCTTCATGCTTAAAAGCATCCGCTCTACTATTTATAATTGCAGGCGCATCAACTTGTATGAAATCGGCCTGCTCAAACCCTTCAGCGCTGGTTTCTACCAGACGGCCGAGCCATGCACCCTGATCAATAGGTGCATCTGATGCAATATGTATGCTCAGTAGAACCTGAGGCTCCACCTCAATCTCTATGAATAAAAACTGGTCTTTCAAAGAACCCGCATATTTGAGTGGCTTTCTTTCAAAAGCATACACATGTGTGGGTCTGTCAAAAACAGCGATCTGGCTGTAATTATAAGACGCCGTATAGGCACTGTCTTTGATATGTCTTGCACTGTAGACACTCATGTTGTAAGCGTAATGCGGTGTCCCTCTCAAATCGTCCACCATGACCTCGGCAGTCATGCCCTCATGACGCACTATGTAGTAGTTCTCCGAAAGCATTTCAACAGCGCCATTATCTGCTACAAGGGCGATGTCCGCATCTTGAAAACCAATGAGATTCGTTGAATCTGCATATGCAATTGTCGTACTGAGTAAGAAGATTATTAACGCAGTTACTGTGATAACAATCCATCTGCCGTTGACAGTCATGTTTTTATACCTCGCGTTTTCGCTAATAAAACTGATAATTGATAAAAACCGCACCCTTCTCCGGTGCAGTGCTGAACGCCTATGTTAAAATGCTTTCTCTTCTGCTAGCTGATATAGATATTTTCCGTAATCAATTTCCAGCATTGGTTCTGCGAGCTTTAGCAGTTGTTTCTTATTTATGAATCCCTGTCTAAATGCGATTTCTTCAATGCAAGCTATATACTGCCCCTGTCTTGATTGAATTGCTGCAATATAGTTTGATGCTGAAAGCAACCCTTGATGGGTTCCTGCATCAAGCCAGGTTATACCTCTTCCTAAGAGTTCAACATTTAGTTTATGCATTTTCAAGTAGATGTTATTAATCTCTGTGATTTCCAATTCGCCACGCTCTGATGGTTCAAGCTTTTTGGCTATAGATACCACATTATTATCATAAAAGTAGAGTCCTGGAACAATATAGTTCGATTTAGGAATTTGTGGCTTTTCTTCAATCGAAACAACCGCTCCATGCTCATCGAACTCAATTACTCCAAAGTCCTGAGGGGTGGCAACATGATATCCAAAAATTGTAGCCCCACATCTCCTTGATGCTGACTTTAAACGTTCAATAAGTCCATCCCCATAGAACACATTATCCCCAAGTATCAAGGCCACAGAGTCATTCCCAATAAAGGCTTCACCCAAAATAAAGGCTTCCGCTAAACCATTTGGATTGCACTGACTGACATATTCAATACTTAGCCCAAACTGCTTGCCATTTCCTAACAATGTCTTAAATATAGAAATATCCCGGTTTGTTGAAATAATGAGGATTTCTTTTATTCCAGCTAACATAAGTACAGATAAAGGATAATATATCATGGGTTTATCAAATATCGGTATTAACTGCTTTGAAATCGCTTTAGTTGCCGGATACAGTCTTTTCCCATTTCCTCCGGCTAATATAATACCCTTCATTGGAACGCCCTCGCACTTCGATTTTTGTTTATTTAACACCTCACATTTTATTATTTTTGCTTAAAGCAAGCAAGTGGAGACTTATCTGTTCTTCGCAGCCTATAACCCTAAATACATTTTTTGATAATAGTCTTTATACTCACCAGAGGTTATATGTGAAATCCACTTATCATTCTCAATATACCAGTTTATTGTTTCAGTAAGTCCATCTTCAATTGAATGCTTGGGATACCAGCCTAAAGTTCTCATAATCTTACTATTATCAATAGAATATCTGCGGTCGTGACCTGGGCGATCCTTTACAAATTTCACGAGACTGTCAGATTTGTTCAAAATTCCAATTATGGATTTTATAATTTCCAAATTTGTTTTTTCACAGTTTCCACCGATATTGTATATTTCTCCAGGAATCCCCCTAGACATTACATGATCGATTGCACTGCAATGGTCTAAAACATGAAGCCAATCTCTAATTTGCCGTCCATCTCCATACACAGGTATTTCTATTCCCTTCATACAATTGTTGATTACAAGTGGAATTAGCTTCTCCGGGAATTGATAGGGTCCATAATTATTACTGCATCTCGTAATATTGATTGGCAATCCGTATGTTTTGTAATATGAGCCTACAAGTAGATCCGCACTCGCTTTTGATGCTGAATAAGGACTACTCGGCTGAAGCGGTGTCTCTTCTTTGAACTTACCACTATCTAAAGTATCTCCATATACCTCATCTGTAGAAATTTGTATGAATCTCACCCCCGGTTTATACAAGTTACAATACTTGTCAGAGGGTGATTTCTTCCAGTGTTTCTTTGCAGTATCAAGCAAAACTTGTGTTCCAATCACATTTGTCTCAAAAAAAACTTCTGGTTCATCAATACTTCTATCTACATGCGATTCCGCAGCAAAGTTAATTACAATCTTAATCTCACTTTCTCTAAAAACCTTATCCATGGCTTCACGATTTCTTATATCTGCTTTTATGAATCTATATCTATCACGCTCTGTAACATCTGCTAAGTTTTCCAAATCACCCGCGTATGTCAGTTTATCAACATTAATTACTTTATACTCTGAGTCCTTCTCCAATATATATCTAATAAAATTACTTCCTATAAAGCCTGCCCCACCTGTAACTAATAATGTCATTATACGAGTACCTCCTAGCATATTAATGATAATCCTGAACAAGAAGACATCAAAACAGCTTATGACGCAGCCAGTAGGGTTCACTATTATTGATTTGAATTTCAACCCTATCCGTTCTTACAATACCATTACTGTAAACCGCTTCAAAGACTATCTTCAAATTTCTTTCTTTCCATTCGAGCATTTCCTCTGCCCAAATTTGACCCTCATAAAAATAGCTTTCGCATTTATCAAGTATAACTGAATAGATGGGTTCTTCTTCAATATAAGTGCGAACCTCCATACAATATGTCTGTGCACCACTGCTGATCTGACTTGTTCTTGCTTCCACCAGAAGTTTTTCACCCGGCCAAAACACAGAATAAGGTCTTGGTGCATCCTCAGTATCGGATTTTACTCGATTGAACTGTATGCGGTTTTCATTCCATTTCGACGTATGATGCACAGCGCCCTCCACCGACAACAATTCTGCACTGAATGCTGTTATTGCACGCCCCTCTTCTCCAAAGGGATCTACCGCTCTTATGCGAACACGATAAGGACATCGCACAACATTATCAATGGATATACGAACTGTTTCACCTGATAAATCCACTACCGTATAATTGCTTAAGACCATGTAATCAGTCCAAGTTAGTCCATCATCATTGGAAAGTTCGACGATGATATCCAAGCTATCAAGATCAGCATCCCGTACACGACACACTACCTTTACATCATCGCCTTCATAGATAAAAGATGGCTCGACTGACTCAATGGTCACAACTGGTGGGGTATTTGGCACAAACTCAAATGTATCTGTACAGGTCTGTGTATTCCCGTTCGTCGTTGATGCGTCGAATAGAACTTCATATTCCCCTTCTGCTATGCTATCAAGCTGCGATGAATCAAAGGGATATGTACCTGTCCACTTTTGTGTACTTCCTGAAACGGTGTCTTTACTCATACTTATGTTGATTTCATCTGCCGTACCGCCGTACAAGTCATTGAAAATACTTGCACTACATCGATCTACATACAGGCTTGTTTCTGCTGTGAGTGTTGCGGTTTGTCCTTTCTTTATGCTATACGGCTCAATTTCACCTGTCAGGTCGACTGGCGTGTATATATTGATTTTAAGCGGATACACTCTTGTTGATCCGTCCGATGCCGTAGCCGTAAGCTCAACCGAATAGTAATCTTTATCCGTTTTTGTTGTTGGAATAGTACATGTTCCTAACCACGTCTGATTGTTTCCGATTGCACTGTCTTTTGAAAGGGACACTGTGCTTGATTCCCCTTCGATGGTCGCAGTCACTGTGTCAATGATTTTGTCTGTCAGTATGTCAGCACTAATGGTTATTGTATCCCCTGCCGGTACACCTGTCGGGTATGGCGGGTCTATGCTGCCGTTTAAGATAAAGAGTTCACCATTTACTTCAATGTCCGCTGTGTCATAGTCAGACCAAGATCCTTCAAGGTCTTTTACCTGTAGGGCAAAATGATAGACAAGTCCTCTTTCAAGTGCAAGCGTACCGTCAAACTGTGTCCATTCGCCTTGATATTCTGTTCGGTAATAGTAACGGTAATCAACGATGCCTTTATCCGCTCTTGAAATAGAGTGGTCAAGGTCATAGGAATTAGTATAGTCACCAATGAAGGTGAATACACCGTCCGTCACCGGTACAAGGTCATAAGTAAGTTTTGCAATCGGCTTTCTATGAGCGATAATGGTAATTGTAGTATTATCCTTATTCCAGTAACGGTATTCATCAAACAGGTCATTGTTGCCGACTGGATTATCCTTGCCTCGAAGCCTATATTCAGCCTTCCCCGCCTTATCTATAACAAAAGGTTCGTCAATGTTCTCAGGAATATCAATGACACCAGTTTCATTGTCGAAATAATTGGGAACAGGTGTTATTTCTACGGTTTTTTCGATGATGGGGTCGCCCTCAAAATCAAGAACCTGTACAGACATATCAACTTCATCACCAACTGTGACAAGAATGGTTTCATCCGTACTATAGCTTTCATACTGTTCTAAGATTGCATCAATAATAGGTTCATAATCACCCCTGTCTGTGCGTATTGCCTGTGGGGTGCGTGATACAAAATCGAGGATATTAGCATATTTTTCCTGTGCGTATAGTGCATCAAGCGTGTATGGCGTGTTAAATACATCGATAAAAGAACCGCTGTACTCATTCTGTCCAATTTCGCCGTTTACTGGATAGCCTGCACCTTTTACATTCCCCTGTGCATCTACATAAGTCGCTACACTTGCGTTGTAATCAGCGGATTGTGCTCCTGAAATTCGCTTTTTATCATCTATATACACATCACCGTTTTCATCTATGAGTGTGTAGGTGTAGTACTCTAGAAATTGATAATTGCTATGTGGCATAAAGAAATCCATTTTGCTTCTTATTTCCTCAAAAGTAGGTCCACCCTTTGATTTTGAATACAGATAGTACAAGTCAACATAGCCAATTGTTTTATAGAGTGTTCTGTTCGAATAAATATCATAAAAAGTAATATCCTTTGTGTGTATGCGTACATCACTTAAATCATTGAAATAAAATATTAGCGGATAGGCACTCATGGATATTCTTTTTTCATATATAGCCGCGGTATGTTTTGGTTTTAAAAAGACATAACCACCTGCCGAATCTTTTATGATGAATACATCCTCACGCATCCCTCCGCAGTTAGTTTCAATTTCATCATATACGGTAACATCCCTTAATTCCGATTGCACGATTGTGGATATATTGCCTTTAACAAACCCTCTGTTGTAAACGGCATCAATCCCCGATATATCGAGTTTTGTATAGCTGAGGGTTTCAACCCGCGTTGAACCATTCGAAGTATTGTTATTACCGCCACCCGATGGGGATATATAGTAAAATTCTCCCTCTGTCGTTTCAACAATTGCCCCTGTACCGCCCTTGAAAGAGTAACCACGCACGATTTCAAATGTTTCATCTCCAATGGTAACTGAACCACTACTGTATGTTTGCAACGTCCATGTAACCTTGCTTATATCAGCACTTCCATAAGTGTACATATACTTTACCTTGTTGTAAGGATAGAAAACGCCATTTACCGTCGGAAAATGCCAAGCTCTTGCGTCATTGTCGTAGCCAGTAACCCCAACATTTTTAAGATAGGCTACGGGTAAATAGATACCACCTGTATCTGCTTGTATGGTTTTGAAACCAAGTGATTCTAGGTCAAGACTGTACTGCGTTCTATCTTCATTTGCTCTTTGACTGTAATATACATCATCGGCTGAACTGTAGTTATACTGTGCATTGCCGTACTTTGTCAGTGCATATAGACCCCCATCATCATCAAGTCTTACTGCTGTCGCTTCTGATGGGGTTGGCTTAAACTCACTCCAAAATTCATCCATGGAAAAATAAACCTTGTAGCCTTCGTTTATAATCTGATTGCGCATGGCATCGGTCATAAAGAAGTTTTCTCCATTAGCAAGTGCGAATATCAGGTATTTATCATTTTCCGAATCACTGTACTGTGAAAGTATGGGGTCTAAATCAATCGTGTTAAAATCTCCATCTTCTTCACTGACCAGTTCACCTATTTCCCAACTTGAGTAGGATTCAGAAGTATCAACTTTAGGTGTTTTATTGATAGCGTACCAACTATCCGTTGAACCAACACTTGGACGACTTCCGTCACTTGAATAGTAGCTGTAATCCTTGCTGTTGTTATACGACATGCCGACAAGATACCCTGTCTCTATTTGTTTAAAAAAGTCATTCAAACCGTTGTAAACATCAACAATCGCGCTTTCAAACCGGTAACGGTGAACCCCACTACTGCTTTCATAAGAGTCTACATTGTAACCAACCACTTCTGCATAGGCATCTGGATAGGTTGGGAAATCAATCATTTCTTCGAGTGTTCCTTGTTTCGATTCAACGATACCACCAGACTCTCGGACGATATTTTGTAACATTGTTCGACTGCCATCATAGCTTTCATACCAGTTCCACCTGAGAAATATGTGAACAACCCTATTCCATATGAATGTCTGTATCTTTTTCGAACCCGCATTTAACAGCTCAATATCTTCTGTACTATAGACTTGACTATTAAGGCTGATTTTTCGTTCATATAGTTTCATCCTAAGTCTATATAGCTCTGAAACCAACTGAGTATAATAGCTTGTTTCATCTGTAATAACTGCAACATCAATTATTTTTTCAAGTTTCCCTGTTGAAGAAATCACTGGCGAAACATTGTCCACCAAACACACTTGATTCAGCGCATTTTCTAAGGATGAATCACTCAGATAGTCGGATTCTGTTAGAAATCTCGGTATGGTATCCGCATCTGGAATCACATCCGTTGTCACATTGTAGAAATAGTATTGTCCAACATGGTCTACTTTTATACTTTCAAGATTTTCACCTGTTCCAAAAGCTGTCCAAGTTTCATCAGCAATAGACTTGTCGTTGTCCGAATCAAAGCAGTAGTACCATTCTGTGCTTGTCTGGTCGCCATCTGACGAATAACTTGCGTCTACGCTTTCTATTGTCGCCTGTAGGCCGTCTAGCTTATCTCTGAGGGATAGACTGTAGACGTTAAGCTGTGCCACAGGTGGGAGGTCTGGTTGAATCGTAATCGGATAAGACACTGTATCCTGTGATGTTCTGCTTGTCTCGCCTGTAAATGTACAGCTTGCCTTTGCAGTCAATGTGACTTGATATGCCCCTGATTCTTTAAAAAGTACATCACAGTACTCGCCTGTGTTGTCTGTGTCGTATTTAATTGAGTTCATGCTCTGTCTGTCTAAGGGTTCTATTGTCCATGTGTAGTTATTAATTGGAAAGTAGTATGAGCCTGTTGACTGACTGCCATTAAGCGTAATTCTACGGTTAACAGTTCTTTTTCCGTCAACCTGTAGAACGGCATCAACGGCTGTTGTCACTTCAATGGTTTCTTTTTCCGTATCCGACAAATCATCATTGTCGTATACTCTAAGTCTAATATTTTCGTCCCCTGTATCAAGAAATGTACCACGCCCTCTGGAATTGGTATACATTTTCGTGATTTCTAAATCACCATAAAAATCATAATCAACCACTTCACCATCCTTGTCATAAGACCGTCCGCCCGAAAATTTGAATAGCTCACCTTGCTTAATTGTGTCGGGTGCTGTAATTTTCGCCACAGGTGGAAGGTTTTGCGGTGTCAGTATTTCTTCTTCGGGTATTCCCTCAATAAATTCTACCCAGCCTGTGCGGATAAGCTGAGAGGTTACGACTTCCTTTTCATCGATGGTAACTGTGATGGGATATTTTAAGTTGACGTACATGGTGAAATTCGCTTTATTGTCTGTCAGGTGGGTGTCCTTTTTGGATTCATCCATGATAAATCGGACGCTCGATGTTTGCGTGCCACTTTTCACTTCATTCAGCACAGACGAATCAAAAATCCACGCTACGTCCTCAACTTCATTTTCACCGTACACAGTTATTTCTGGCGTTAAATCTAGTTGGTATCTGTCCCATTCCTCAAAGTCAATCGTAGAGTCTTTAACTGGCTCTGTCACCCCTACACCCTTGTACCAATCGATGCTGAATTTCGCTTCAACTTGCCCTGGGTTAACAAGGACGCTTGTTGCCCCTACGCCATTGCCTATGATTTCATCGTTTTTTAAATATTCGTAAGCAATCAGCTTGAATGACCCATCAACGATAAAGTCCTGTTCTTCGCCTATTTTGAACCTGTCCCTGTCTACTTCAATACTGAAATCTGTTGTGATGATATCGCCTATGACATTGACTTTTTTCTCATTGCCATCTATTGTGATATAGGCTTTTTCGATATAATCGGCAATACTCCAACCGCCTATGCGCTTGAAAGATGGAAAGACCAGTGTTGCTTTTCCTGTCAGGTTTTTTGTCTGTTCGTTGTCCGCAAAAATATATTCATCTTTGTCAAATTCAATAATCATTTCTGGCTCTGCAAAGTCAATCGGATCAACAAGGATTGTTCGATAATAGGGTACAATCCCTACCATATGCCACACTTTGACTTCGCCATAGTATTTGGTTGACGCTGACGTTAAAAACGTTGAAAACTTAGTCAACTCTGATAACACCCCGCCTGTCTGCTTATCCAATATATCACTGATACTCAGAGAAGCATTTGGTACTGTAATCCCCGAATCCTGTACCGCCAATCCTTTATCATAGAGCATATAATTTTTAATTTCATCTTTAGGAATATCCCACGAATTTTCTGAGTTTTCGTTTTTCTTCTCAATGAAATTTTTATTCATGTAGGTTGAAAAGAATGTTGTTGTTCCTTCAACGTTAGGATAGAGAGAATTGGTGACGGGTGCATTTACATCACAATCTTGTCGAAGTCCTAAATACCTGTATTGGTATATGCCGTTATCATCCCTTGCATAATCATCAAAGCCTTTATAGTCTAGGTAGTTATCATCTTCGTGGGTATAGACCAGTATGCCGTAGCGAAGCATGATGCCTACGTTGGCGTGATAGTCCTCATATTTCGTATTATATGTTGTTGTTCCAAGTTGGTCTTTAAGATAAATTTTCGCATTATCCGTTTGAGTTTGAGTATGATTATCACCACTGCCATACTTCGTAATCATATTACTTTGAAGTACACCTAAGTCTATTGAAAAAGAGGGTGCATCCAATGCTATGACTGAAAATATGTTGAGTACCAAAAGTGTTACTACCAAAACATATGCTGTGAATTTTTTCTGCATACTGCACCTCTACTTCTTATTTACGCCATAATACGTCCATCCCATATATGGACTATATTTATAAATATTATGCTTATCTGTTTCAATATGCTTCGATGTATCTTCATCGATATTATAAATGCTTGTTTGAATGTGGTCATTTAGATATTCACCCATCATTGCCTTATACATTTGTAGTCCGTCATTACCATAAAGTTGATTACATACACCGTAAACAAAATCTGCATAATGCTGTTCAGCATAGTGGTATTCTTGACGAATTCTATCTGCGTTTTCTTCATCAATGATTGCTGAATTGTATCCCATTTCATCGAATACAACTTCATCAAACAATTTATTTAGTTCCCATTCGTGAAGCAAATTGGTTGTGCCTACTTCATAATCTGGTACACTCTCGTATATTCCATCACGTTCTCTCGGTGCATATGTGAGGAAGATAACAATATTCTCCGAACCTCTCTCTGGATGTGAGATAGTAAACGAACAACGCCCATTTCCATAATCATAGAGTGTTGATTCCAAGCCATTTAACTTGGCATGATAGACTACTGCTTTTGCCATATTAAATAGTCTACCGTTTGTCATTTCGTCTACTGGCAAATAAATACGGTTGCCGTTTTCATCGTATTTAATCAAGCCTAGACTAAACTGCTTCTTGTCATAATCGAATTTCCATTTGACGTTGTAAGGGATTGTATCGTACATTCCATCCATATCATTTTCAATCAGGTCTGCAAATTCTTCATCCGTCCATATGTTTTCGTTAGGATTCAAATTAGAAGGTCTTTTAACTTCGCCGTATTCAGTCATAAAGTCGATTGATTCTGATTCTTCGTTTTGAGTTGCATCATCAGTATTCGCGTCTGATTTCATTGTGGAATTTGTACTATTTTCTACATACTCAATATCCATTGCATTAGTCTGCATAATTGCACACTCATCCTCTGTTATTGGCTCATGGAACTTGAATGAAACGCCTCTAAACAATCCATTTTGTAGCGCTGTATATACATAATCTTCTTCTGTAATATCTTCTAAACCATTTGGTACCTGAAGTGTTGATATTCCTTTTTCATTCATAATTTCTTTTGCATAATCAAGTCGAGACAGTGTGTCTGAAAAACTCACAAGGTTTGATGTAGCCAGTCCTAAGGTCAATGTCATCACGATCGTTGTCTTCATTACGCTATTTATGTGTACTGTCTTTTTCATTTTCTTGGTCTCCTATCTTAACTAAATCAATGTTTGCCATCCTTGTGGGGACATAGTGGCCATTTATATAAAGTTCTTCTTACCAAATTAAAGATATGCTATCATTTTCTAAATGGATATTTTTTACATATTATAGTATATCATATTTCACCGTAAACGCCATGTAAGTTCTGAATATAGAAAAGCAAGTTATGCATTTACCGAAATACAACTTACTTACGTACCCATTCAAAAATCTAGCCTAAACAAGTAACGCCAGTTGAACTCATTAAAGTTCAACTGGCGCTATATCCTTTTAACTGACTAGAAGCCCTACCCTTTATTTCTATTAACTGTATATTTTCTTCAAAATTTCGGCAGCCATTTCCTTGGAAACAGTACTTTGTGGATTCAACCTTGCCTCGTCTAATGGCATAATGTCCAGTTCAATCATCATTGCCAAATAATCTTGCGACCACTCAGAAGCAGTCTCATTATCCTCAAAGGCCTGAAGATTCTCTTTTAAACTCTTATTTAGGGTTTTCTGATCGTACTCTGCCAATGCCTTTCCAAGCAGCACTGCGAGTTCTTCTCTGGTTACTTCTCCATCCGGGTCGAAGGCTGTCTCAGATTTTCCAGAGAATAGTCCCGCTTCATAACCAGATGCAATGTCTTCATAATACACGCTATCCTTGTCAATATCATCAAATGTAGTTTCTGCATATGATTGACTTAGACCATTTGCCCGAGTAACCCAACTCGCAAGCTCTTCACGCGTAATGCTTTCATTTTCAAAATCAGTTGATTCATCAATAATCCCTTTGTTCATAAGCTCCGCTATTTCAGCACTTATATCTGTGTTGCTGCCATCTGTAAGATGCTTATTGGATTTCATTACCGTATACTGGCTCAAATGAATCCGTTTCGTTGAAATCGTATTCGTAACTGGATCATATTGCCCACCTACGGGCTCCCATATATTCGCTTCCGTATTCAATCTGTAGATGCTAAGTTGATCTTTAAATGCACCAACAGGTCTCCTATCTTCAAACTCAAAATTTGACAAATCGAACGTCAAAACTGCAGGTTTATTCAATACATCTTTTTCGATATTGTTTTCATAAAAGCGCACATCTACTACTACGCCTTTTGTAACACCTGTTGTCAGTGCAGTTATAGATTCAGGATTTTCATTAAAAGCAATTCGGATTTCTGTATCAGAAGTACCCGTCAAATCTGCCTTATCAATCCCCAATTTAACACCTTCTGATTCAACGGCGATACGGTCTACATTCGTAGATTTAATAGACTGCTGTACCACCTTTTCAAGGACAACAGCAATATCTTTTGATCCCTGCTGCTTCGTATCAATTGTAACTTCAAACTCGAAATCACGCACATTCGCCGCACCATAATAGCTGTTGAGTGTAGACTCCATTTTCTCAAATAGACGTGCCTGCTTCTGGATGGCTAAAACAAGACTTACTGCCTTCGGTTTAACATAGGTTGTCGTTCCACTTACGCTTACATCAGACTCTGGCACAATACGTCCAATTTTTTGGGATACCTGTTCGCCAAGCGATTCAACAGCTTCTTTCACTTCTGATGTTTGAACTATTTGACTTGTCTGATGTGATTCTTCTAAGGCTTGAACAGTCGTCACAGCATATTCAGTGATAGACTCTGCTTCAACTTCCATCTCAGCAACTTGCTTTTCGACCGCACTCGCAACTTGACATACGCGTGTTTCCGCCCAGTTTTCTTCAGCGACTTCAGCAGTCTGTCCAATTTCAGTAATCAACGTATCTATGCTTGAAATTGCTGTATCCACATCAGTCACCGTATTGTCAGATTCTGTAAGCGATTGGGTCATCAAACTATCAACCTCGTCAACTGTCAATGTTGTACTTGTAGATGTTGTAGATGTTGTACTTGCAGAAGCCGTACCCGTCACAGTGCTTGTGTTGCTTGATGAAGATCTGCTGCTGCGGTCATCATCATCATCGTCATCATCATCAATGACAATTGGGGCACGCGTAATATTCAATCGGTATGTCGAGTCCCCCTGTGCTTCGCTGGAAGATACGCGAACATCCACTTCATTTGTCCCTACATCCAAGGTTATAGCTGCACCACTTGTTGTATCTTCAACCATTTTCTCATTGACGAAAACTTGCGCACACACATCTTTAGCTGTTGGCCATACTGTCATTTTATCTATCGCATTATTGACCGATACTGTATAGGTGTAAACCCCTGAGTTAAACACAGGATTCAGTGTTCCATCACTTAATTCAATAGATTTGAGTATAGCAACACTTTCCCCTTCTGAAGCAGCTCTTATAACATCGATATGATAAGTGCTTGTATCATTTCCAGAATAATCATCTACCACTATATCTATTGGATTAGTCCCAACACTAAGCTCAACCTTAACTGCCGCACTTGTTGTTGTAGTTATGTCAGTATTGTTTATGCTAATTTCTGATTCAAAATCGTCTGGAACAACTGAAACTTCTACTTCAGCAACTTCATAATCCACCTCTGCCGTATAGCAAAGCACCGACGCATCAAATGCAGGGCTTAAGCTTCCTTGACTCAGTGTTATGGTTTTCAGTTTTGATGAACCAATTTCATTACGCAATCTGAAAACATCGACTGAATATGTCTTTTTATCGCCACCATCTGACACAACCGTAATGACTACTGGCGTCGAACCATATTCCAGATCAATGAGACTACTTGAATATCCACGGTCAATGAGTTCATCATTCACATAAACTGTAGCTGAAACTGAATTTGAAACTGGATAAATGCGGATTGCATCTACATCTGTCTCCACTGTAACTGTATATGCATCTATCTCTGGAAAGAACTCGTCGTCTAACAATCCAGCACTTGTTGATAAATCATACAAGCTGTTATCGTCAGCTGCATCTATAACCCAAACTTCATATTCTTCACCATCTACAACAAAATCTAGCTCTGCAATGTGCTCTGCACCCGCTGTAGTCGAGTTATTGATAGGGTTTTCTCTAAGTGACAAGTCTTTTAAGTTTGTCAGTTCTGACAGCACACTGATATCATTTATGTAATTATCTTGCAAATCAAGAGCCATAAGATTTGTCAATCCGCTCAAAGTAGATATATCTGACACATTGCACGAATCAATTTCAAGGTCTAATAAACCTGTCAAGTTGCGTATTGCTGAAATATCAGAGACCTCACATGCATCGATTTCCAAATTCACCAATTTGCTCAAACTACTCAGTACGGAAATATCAGACACTGGACAATAGCTAATTTCCAGGTCTGTTAAATTCGTCAGATTTTTCAAACCTTCAATATTATCAATTCTTGATCCCCATACTTCAAAAGCTGTTAATTCACCAAAATGACTGAGTATGTCTAAATTGGTCATTGTATTATTGCCAAAAGTGAGACTGTCTATCATGCTTCCATCATAAACAGTAAGCATATCCTGTTCATCGAAGTCTCCTATAAGACCAAAACGCTTCACATTTTTTATTACACTTGTACCTATGAGCTCATTTAAATTTTCACTATCTATCCAAAGTGTATCTATATGTGGGAGATTTAATATTGGAGAAATGTCAGTAATGCTATTACCGTTTATCCACAATACTTCCAGATTTTCAAAGCCTTCCATAATACTTATATCTTCAATGTTATTCTCATCAATTTCAAAGTCTGTGAGATTCACCAAGTTTACTAAAGATGAAATGTCTGATATTTCGTTACTGTACAGCATCAGCATGCTCAGGTTCACTAGATTTTTCAAGGGTGTTACATCTGTGATATTATTTCCGCTTATATCTAGGTATTTCAAGTCAACCAAATTTTCAAGTGGTGTGACATCCTCAATCGAACAATCATATACTTCCAGTTCAACTAAGTTTGTCAAATTTGACAGTGGCGTGATATCGTATAGATCCCACTGCCCATCAATACTTAGTTCAACAAGATTTTCAAAGTATTGGATACCTTCTAAACTAATGATGTCAAATTCATCTATCTCTAAAAATTCTACTAACAAGGCTTCTTCTGGCGATATCCGTTCATCGTAATTTGTATCGACATCTCTAAGGAGCAGCTCTAACTCCAAGTTGGCATCTTCGAATATAATGTTTCCGTCGTTGTCCGTTTCAGCAAATCCCACAAATGACATGCACATAAGTATTGTAAATAGACTAATACCTATTTTTAAATACTGCTTCATCTTCATCCTCCCGCTTTACACACCTAAGTCTTATACGAGTTTTAATCTGATATTCAGTTCACCATTCCATTAATCACTTTCAAAAGAAACAACTCTATCTCAAGCAAAATATTAACATAATTTCACATAATGTGTTAGGGAAAAGAATGTCGAATAATGTCGGACGACTTAATAGAGCATTGCCCTACAGGATATCTTCAATTTGCAAATATGTAAAATCAAAACCAATCGAGTAGGAGGTGACCGATTAATTCAGCCACCGACCTCTCACACCACCGTACGTACCGTTCGGTATACGGCGGTTCATTAGACAGCATATTTCTTGTACAGCGAAGATAAACTGACAAATCCACGTTTAGTAAGTCTTTCGTTAGTAATGGAACGTTGCAAAATAGGGCTATTGGAAATTCTCCAGTAGCCTTTTCTAGTGTTCGCAAACTCCCAAGCTTTTTGCTTTGGGATTCCTAGTTTTATCAGATTCCTATAACGTGTTCGGATTTTCTTCCATGTCTTCCAGATGCATGCCCTAAGTCGTCTTCGAATCCATCTATCCATTTCAACTAACAGCTTCTTCATCCTTGCCATCTTGAAGTAGTTTGTCCATCCCCTCGCGACTTCAAGCAGACGATGTGTTCGCTGTTCGAAGTTCATGCTGACGTTGCGGTTTGTGATTTGTCGAATCTTTGCTTTTAGCTTCTGTACACTTCGGGAGTGTACTCGAAAGTCCACGCCATTCTTAGTATAGTAGAAGCTGTATCCAAGGAATTTTCTTCGTGTTGGACTTGCTACAGCACTTTTCTTTTCATTCACTTTCAAATGCAGTTCGCATTCTAGAAATGTCTTAATTGATGCCATAACTCTTTGTCCTGCTCGCCTGCTCTTGACATAAATATTACAGTCATCAGCATACCGGCAGAATTTATGTCCTCTTCGATTTAACTCTTTATCCAGCTCATTCAACATGATGTTTGACAGTAGCGGACTAAGAGGTCCGCCTTGTGGAGCCCCTTCTCTTGTTCGCACTTTTATACCATTTTCCATCACACCTGCATTTAGGTATGCTCTTATCAGTTTCAGCACTCGCTTGTCAGCTATCTCAAGAGAAATGAGGTGCATCAGCTTGTCATGATTAACCCTGTCAAAGAATTTCTCAAGGTCTATGTCACAAACATATCTATTGCCTTCATTGATGTAACGCTTTGCCTGTTTCAGCGCCATATGCGCGCTTTTTCCAGGACGAAATCCGTAGCTGTATGGTGAGAATTTCTCCTCATAGATTTCGGACAACACTTGGCTTATGGCTTGTTGAATCACTCGGTCTACCACTGTTGGTATCCCCAGCGCTCTTTCGCTACCATCTGGTTTCGGGATGTTTACCCGCCTTACTGGATTTGGTTTATACCTTCCCTCTAAGATTGTCTCCACAATTTCTCGTCCGTGGTCTATCAGGTAGGGTCGAAGTGCATCAACCTGCATTCCATCTATCCCATGGCTTCCCTTGTTCTTGACAACGCGCTTGACCGCTCTATTCATGTTTTCCTTATGAACGATGCGCTCAAGCAGATTTTCCGTACTCGATTTCTGCCTGGCTTTCTCGCATGAAGATGCCATATCACAGCTCGGCGCTCCTGATACCCTTTCGGTTTCCAACCTTATCTCTCTCAAGTAGCCTTCATCTGAAGTTTTCTGCTTTCTTTGCTGTCGATTTGAATCTTTCATTGATAATCACCTGTCTAATGTTCAGTCCTTCATCAAAGGTTCATGACCCTCTGACTACTATGACCTCTGCTGACTTCTCAAGGTTCAGCCATACATCATTGCATGGGTTGTCCATCCATTTTTTTTCAGGACTTATCCTTGAGACCTCCCCGGGTAAGAACGCACTCTTTCATGCCATGTAGCCGCCACATCTACTTTCCAAGTTTCGGGTAGTTATCGGACTTTGGTTTGTATAGCAACCTCATCCACTTGGTTAAGCCTCAAATGTGATTCGTGTGCCTCGGCTCGGCACTTTGCCTCCAGCTTCCTTCAGATTCCACCTCACGTTGGACACCCTTGCTCTTGGCTAACGGTTGGCACTACCAGCCCCCGTATCGGACTTTCACCGACTAGAGTGCGCCCATGCCGGGCGCACTATAAATAGAGAGCAGGTCTGGAATAGACCTACTCTCTATCTTATGCTTAAATTTTGCGTTATACTACAAAATCAAGCTGTACTTAGTAATACATTAATTCTTCAATTGCCAATTAGCACCATCATAAATGTATACTCGGTCTTTATTTAATGTTGCAGTGCCAAGTTCATTTAAAAGTGTTTTGTAGAATGTAATTTCTACACCCTCAACGGCATCTCTTGAAAGGCCAATTTCCAACTGATCATGTTCAGTTGAACTAGTAAAATCAACAGAATCCACTGAAATTGCTATTGCAGTTTCTGACGTTACAATTGCACTTCCAGAAACCACGAGCGATGCACCAGACGTAATCTTAACTTGATCGAATAGTACATAATCAGTTACATCATCAGATACATCAAGATTGAAGCTCGCTTCAACAATGCTCTCGCCCGATGTACTTACAGTGTCAAGTGTAAACTCAGGTGTGTCATCAACTATATAGACTGTTGTTTCATCATTGGCTGAATCAATTTCAGCGCCAGCTGGAACACTTGTCAATTCAAGTGTGAAGGCTTCACCAGTCTCACTATGAATCAAATCAGGCAAGGCATTCACTTGGATGATTGCTGTTGTTGTATTTTTAGCAATTTCCACAGTTCCAGTCGTTCCAGTAAGTCCAGTAATTGTATAATCATCACCTTGAACTGCAGTTCCACCACTTATTGTATAAGTTACAGTAACTGCATCTGTACCATTCTCACGAACAACAGTGATATTATCAGATTGTCCTTCGGTTACTGAGAATGATGGACTTCCAAAGCTTATTGAACCGCCTGAAGTCACTACAGATTCCGTATTTGCATTAATTGTGATTTCTACAGAAGTCGCATATCCTAGCGTTGCTCCAACAGGATTCGATAGTTGTGCATACAGAATTTCGTCTTCTTCAGTAGTAGAATCATTAGTCGGTGTGAATGTGAATGTAGCCGAAGCCGCACCCGGTCCAAATTCCAGCGTACCTGTAGATGCAGTAAAGTCTGCACCCGCAACAGCCGTTGCACCGCCGTAGTTCATGTTTGTTTCTTCAATAAAGGCATAATCCACATAGCTTGTACCAGTAAGATCACCAGTTCTCACAACTGTAATTGTAACTGAACCACCTTCATCGACACTTGTTGTTGCACTTTCAAAGGCCACATTAGTATCATCATTTAGGATTGTACCTGTAGCAGAAAGATTTGACATAGCTAACTGACCATTTCCGCCAGCAGATGTCAATGTTACTATAAATTCTTCATTATTTTCAGCATAAAGGTCTCCAGCAGTATTGATAACAATCGTTTTGCTGTCGTCACCTGCAGCAAATTCTAGAGGACTTGTCGTTACAACATTATAGTCTGATGTTGATGTAGTCCCTGTAGTAGCCACAGCAAATGTAACTGTTGCCTCAGCATCTGTATTGCCTGTACGCATAACGACAAATTCCATTGACGTTCCAGACGCATCGCCTTCATATTCACTCACTGAAAGCGAAGCTGCTGCAAATTGAATTGTACTTGGGTCAACAGATGGAGTGTCATTCGACTCATTAATACCTACATCTGCAAAGTCCTGATCTCCAATTGTCGCACCGCCAGTTGGATTTGAAATTTGGAGCATTAAAAGATCATAATCTGAATCAGCATCAACATGTGTTGGAATGCTAATCGTCACTTCTTTAATACCATTTTCAAAAGTTATGGTTTGCGGTAACGTTAATGTATAATCTTCCGGCTCCGCACTACCTCCTACTGTATCCTCATCAAGTGTAACGGTTACAGTACCATAGGTTCCATCCTTACGTACTAACTTAACAACAACTGTATCACCTTCTGTTGCATAGTATCCGATATTATCAAATTCTATTGAACCCGGAGAAGTGGATGTTACTGTATCATCATCCAAAATGGTACCCGTTGCTGTTTTGTTTGTTCCCAGTTGACCGTTTCCACCTGCTGCTGTTAGCGTTACAGTGAATGTCTCATCTTTTTCTACGATTGTATCAGGAACTGAATCAACAACAATTGTCTTGCTTGTCTCACCTACTGCAAATGTGATAGGGCTTGTAGTTTGAACCTGGTAATCTGTAGAATCTGCTTCATTTGTACCACTGCCTGAAACTGTGAAGCTCACTGTAGCTGTCGTTGCAGTGTAACCAGTACGTTCAATGGTAAACGTCATTGAATTCCCTGTAGCCGTCCCTTCATCAGCAGATACTGCTAATGAATCAGATTTAAATTGAATTGTGCTTGGAACAACTGCATCGTCGTCATCATCACGACTAGAACTACTTGATTTTTTGCTTGAACCGCCACCTGTAGTTCCGCCTGTAGTTCCACCTGTAGTTCCGCCTGTACTCGCAGTTGTTCTACCAGCACTCGTCGCTTCGCCCGCACTGCTGACAGTCTTGTCGTTTACAACAACTTTTGTTACACCGTTTCCTAGTGTAAAGCTGTTTGTCCTAACGTTCACTTTAATGTCATTAACCTGAACATCTGCATTTTGAACTTCACCAGCTCCAGCGATTTCCGCCTTAGCTGCAACACGAAGTGTCTTAATGATCGACCCTAAAGGAATGTTGATTTTTACAGGAAGTGTAGAATCAACACCCGCTGCTGCAAGCTGTGACTGAATGTCACTCACTGCAATACTTTCAAAAGTACCTTTTAGGTCGATTGCCATATTAACGATTTTAGGTTGAACGATAACCGATCTAAATACCGGAGCCGTTGGTGGCGCCTCAAGAACTGAACTCGTTTCAACAACGGAGTCTCTAACTTGAGTGTTCCCATCTGCAACGATTCTTACTGGTGCTTCAGGTCGATTAACGATAAGTCGGGAAACTATTGAGTTAAACAAGTGGATCGAGTTTTGTCCGCCACCGTAAACCAATAGTCTACCCTTAATTTCTACGTTATCAAGGGTTACATCACCCTCGCCAACTTGTCCGCCGATCATTAAATCACCATTGATTACCATATTGGAGAGTGTAACATTTGGTTCAATGACTGATACATTGCCTTTGATCGTTTGACCATTTCCCTCCATGCTTTCTGCTACAATATGCGCACCAAGAATATTTTTTGTTGTAGCAAGTGCTTCTGCATATGTAATTGGATTGCTATAGCCAATAGACCCATCCGGATAGCCGCTCATATAGGCTTTCTGGATCATCCATGCCATGCTTTCCTTGCTCCAGTCAGGGATTTCATTTCCGTCACTAAATGCTCCGACCACACCAGTCATGGCATTTTCCATACGTGACACCTTTGATAATACTGCCGCAGCCTCTTGTCGTGTGATAGTTGCCTCTGGCCTGAATGTTCCATCCGGATAGCCACTAATCATACCACTTGAAACTGCCTTGGCTACATCCTTGTAGTACAAGCTACTTGCCGGCACATCGGTAAATGAAACTGTACCTTCTACCTTGTTACCATATGCTTTGTTTACAAGTCTTACAAACTCTTGCCTTGTGATTGGATTATCCAACCCCCAATTAGAATCCATTGGTGCAAAAACTTTGGACTGAACCAATTCCATCATGGTTCCGTATGCCCAGTGTGTCTCGGTAAATTGCGGTGCAGCGGCAAAGACCGGCTGTGCAATCAGCATCAATAATGCCAATAGCAAACTCACTCTTTTCTGTACACCACGATTAAATTTTTGCAAGATTCTATTCCTCCTTTCAAACTCTTCGCCCCCAATAAAAAAGAAAATGGGCACTCTCCATTAAATAGAGTATACCCATTGGTAAGATAATTCCACAACTTTTTTCAAAAACTTAGTAAAAAATTACATATAATCCTTTATAATCACATCAAATTTGTAAATACTGCTTGAGAATCACATAAGATCACGTTATCATTGTTCTTTTCAAATGCAGCATTACACCAACGCCTGCGCCTAATGAATCCAATATTACGTCTTTAATCTGGCTGCCTCGCCCAGCTATGAAAAGCTGATGCAGTTCATCTGATGACGCATACAAAATACAAATAGCTATTGCAATAATCAATCGTTTTGGATTCTTTGGCGTATACACTTTCATACTGACTGCCCTGTCAACAAGCACACCTAGTATGAAATAAATTGTAAAATGTGCACATTTTCTAATGATATGATGTAACACATCTACCGAAATATGATCGACCATTCCCAATTTCTTCATTACATCAAAAACCATATTTGTAATACCACCACTTAAAACACTGGAATCTGTCGCAGGTTGATGTGAAAACCAAAATATGAGACCCATCCAAAGTAAAACTGGTGTTATATATTGAAATACATACTGCTTCGTGGTCAGTTTCGCATACATTTAAAATTACTCCTTGAGGGTGTTACTTTCTGTAATTACAATTAATTCTACTATTTTTATCTACTTAAAATACCACAAATAAGCACCTAGTGAACTTGAAAGCATCACTATTAATGTCAGGGGATATCCAAATTTTATAAAATCACTAAACCGATACCCCCCAGCACCATAAACCATTGTATTCGTCTGATAACCATATGGAGATAGAAATGCAGATGAGGCACTTATTGCTGTTACTAGCAAAAAGGGTCTAATACTATATGGTGTTAGTGATGCAATTTCGTAGACAATTGGCAGAGAGAGTATTGCTGCAGCATTGTTTGTAATGATTGTCGTAAAAAAGTTTGTTATGAGAAATGCAACCATCAACAGCAACACCGGGGGCATCCCACCAATAACAGGTTCTAGAACTTCGGCTATAAATGTTGCCGTCCCAGTGTTGGTTAGTGCTTTTCCAATTGCAAAGGATGAAGCAATTAAAATAATAGTTTTGTACTCTATCATGTTCAATGCTTCTTTAATCTGAATGGTATTTGTGATCAGCATAAAAGCTATGCCTATTAAAGCAGTATGTAAGATATTCAAATTAAACAGTATGGCAAATAACACTGTTCCTAAAAACGAAATGAACGGATAGTAACTCTCTTTTGTATGCTCAGTAATTCTTCTTTGCTCACTGCTGATAATCGTAATTGCTGGATCTTTTTCAATAAAACCAGTCGTACTTTTATCAGCTATCAAGAGTAGAATATCACCTAATTTAGGTTTGATAGAACCCAGTTTCCCTTGTAATCGCTCACCATTTCTTATAATACCAATTACAACAGCATTATATTTTTCTCGAAATTTCAATTCCTTAATTGTATAATTGGGTTTCCCTAAATACTGTGTAACTACAGCCTCCAGAATCATCGTATTATCATGATTGAAGTAGTTTGAATTAATGTCACGCTCTGTTTCAAGTACTAAATGATCAATCCTTCGAAGTTCATCAATTTGATCTGTCTGTCCTGCAAAAACTAAAATATCATCTTTTCTAATAATCTCTGCAGGTGTAATTGGAAAAATTCTGCTGCCATTTCTTTCTACTTCAACAAGGTATACACCAGTTAAAGCTCTTAGATTTGCTTCTATAATTGATTTTCCAATTATGCTTGCGCTACCTTCAACCACGAATCGTACAAAATGCTCATTTGTCTGTTTCCTGCTTTTTTCCAGAGTCTGACTATTGTCAGGCAATCTCTTTTCGTGAAAAAAGTATATGTATATTATTCCAAGTATTACAGCTGGTAATGATATCTTGGTCAATTCAAAAAAACTTAAGGGCTCAAGTCCCATTTCTTCCATTAGGCCGCTTACAATCAAATTAGTTGATGTACCAATCAATGTCAGTATGCCTCCAAGAATTGAGAGATATGAAATTGGAATCAATAATTTTGACGCACTAATACCAGTTTTATTGGATATACGTTTTGTAATAGGGATAAAGATGGAAACAATGGGGGTGTTATTTAGAAAGGCTGATAACCCTGTAATCATCACGAATAATTTCAGTGGGTTAAACCGTTTTTTATCCAAATTGCTGAACTTTGTGATTTCCTGAAAGTAGGAAGAGTTCTCTACAGCACCAGCAATAATAAAAAGCACCGCAACCGCAAGTACACCTTTATTGGAAAAACCTGATACAACTTCATCAATGTTGATATATCCAGCAACTAAAAATATCGCAATTGCCAGCACAAACACTTTTAACGGATCATATACTTCTCTTACTAAGAGAACAAGCATTAATACAAGTGTAATTATTGTAATTAGAATTGGCATGATATGCCTCCGTAATCGCTTCCTAAAAATGGGGTTCTCTTATAAACTGGTATCCCGCTCTAAATATATCTAGCAATTTCCTTCATAATGTACTCGGTAGCTTCTTCAATCGTAAAATCTGTTGTATCTATTCTGATATTAGGATTTTGAGGTTCTTCATAAGGGCTGGAAACACCTGTGAAATTAGGTATTTCCCCGCTTCTAGCCTTCGCATAGAGTCCCTTTACATCTCTTCGTTCGCACTCTCCAAGAGGTGTACTCACATGAATTTCTATATACGCTTCACCTATGATATTCTTTGCGTTATCTCGATCATTTGAGTATGGTGAAATGAATGAAGTAATAACAATTAGACCTGCATCATTCATTAATTTTGCAACTTCAGCAACTCTTCTAATATTCTCAACACGGTCAACTTCCTTAAAACCAAGATTTTTGTTTAATCCATGTCTTACATTATCACCATCAAGTAACATGGTATGCTTGCCCATAGATACAAGACGTTTCTCAACTTCATTTGCCAAAGTAGATTTACCTGAACCAGACAAACCAGTGAACCAAAGTGTAAGTGCTTTTTGAGATTTTTGCTTTTCTCTAATTTCTTTTGAAATATCTGTATCTTGCCATACCACATTCGTTGACCTGCGCAAGCTATGCTCAATTGTGCCGCAGGCAGCTGTCATATTTGTTATGCGATCAATGAGTATCAAGCCACCTAGAGACTTATTATTTTTGAACTTATCAAAAACAATATTCTCCGATAAGGAAATATTACACACCGCCATTTCGTTTTTAAATAATTTATCTGCTGAAACATGTTTTCCTGTATTAATGTCAATCTTATACTTAATATCCATGACTGTTGCTGGCAGGATTTTTGTTCCGACTTTAATCAGATAATTACGTCCTGCAACAAGCGCTGTATCATCCATCCACAAAATTGTTGCAGTGAACATATTCGCTAACTTTAGATTTTGATTCTTATAAAGAACACATCCTCTTGATACATCAACTTCTCGGTCCAGTTGTATCGTAACGGGTTGTCCTGTTATAGCTTCATCCGCATTTTGATCTGTAACCAATATGCTTTTAACTTTAGCTTTTTCATTACTTGGAGCTGCAATAATCTCTTCCCCAACTGCAATCGTTCCTGACTCTATCTGTCCTTGAAAACCTCTATATGTATGATTTGGACGACTCACTCTCTGTACAGGAAGTACAAATCCATCTTCCGTAAAATTCTCTGTTACATCAATTTCTTCAAGGTATTCAAGCAAAGGATGGCCTTTGTACCATCCGGTATTTCTAGATTCACTCGTGACATTGTCACCTTCTGTTGCTGAAACTGGAATAGCTTGAATTGTTTCAACATCATACTCGGCAACTAAACTCATGAATTCATTTTTTATCTCATCAAATCTATGACGATCATACCCAATCAAATCCATCTTGTTCACTGCAAGTACAAAATGTTTGATTCCCATTAGGGCACAAATTCGTGCATGTCTTTTCGTTTGTACCAATACACCTTGTGTTGCATCTACTAAAATTACTGCCAAATCAGCAAAGGATGCTCCAACCGCCATGTTCCGTGTGTACTGCTCATGCCCCGGCGTATCTGCAACAATAAACGACCTATGGTTTGTTGTAAAATACCTATAGGCAACATCGATCGTAATCCCTTGTTCTCTTTCGGCAGTTAGACCATCCAGCAGCAGGGCATAGTCGATTTCGCCTCCGCGACTGCCCACTTTACTGTCAAGTTCAAGTGCTTTTTCCTGATCTGCAAATATCAGTTTCGCATCATAGAGCATATGTCCAATTAAAGTTGATTTTCCATCGTCAACGCTTCCGCAGGTAATAAATTTAAGTAGAGAGCGTGGATTGCTATTTTGATCTACTATTTCTTCGGATTTATTCATTTTAGAAATACCCCTCCCTCTTACGTCTTTCCATGCTTGCAGCTGCTTCTTGATCTATTACTCGACTTGTACGCTCTGATGACACAGCACCCAATGTTTCATCCACAATTGCATCCAGCGTGTCAGCATCAGATTCGATGCCTCCAGTTAGTGGATAGCACCCCAGTGTTCTAAAACGCACTTTCTTCATCTGTACTTCTTCTCCAGGTAAAAGTTTCATGCGGTCGTCATCTACCATGATAATGTTCCCGTCTCTATACACCACAGATCTCTCTTTTGCAAAGTAGAGCGGAACTATTTCAATTTTTTCTCTTCGAATATACTGCCAAATATCTTTTTCAGTCCAATTTGAAATTGGAAATACACGCATACTTTCGCCTTTATTCAGTTTCGTGTTATAAAGCTTCCACATTTCCGGACGCTGATTTTTAGGATCCCATGCATGCGCGCTATTTCTAAAGGAGAAAATTCTTTCCTTTGCGCGTGATTTCTCTTCATCACGTCTACCGCCACCAAACGCTGCTGTGAAACCATACTTGTCTAGTCCCGTTTTCAGCGCCTCTGTCTTCATCAAATCTGTATACGCACTACCGTGTTCAAAGGGATTTATACCCTGCTTCACCGCTTCCAGATTCGTGTGAACGAGCATTTCTATTCCAAGCTCCTTAGCTTTTCGATCTCTGAATTCAATCATCTCTTTGAATTTCCAAGTTGTATCTATGTGCATAAACGGAAAAGGCGGTTTTTCTGGATAAAATGCCTTCATTGCTAAATGAAGCATTACAGAACTATCTTTCCCAATGCTATAAAGCATTACAGGCTTTTCACACTCTGCTGCAACTTCTCTAATAATGTAGATGGCTTCTGCTTCTAGCTGATCTAGATGTGATAATTCTTTCATGCAGTACTTCCTCCCTACTTAGTCTCTTTTTAAACCCATATATTTTCTGCTCTGTTGACAATATAGAAACCTTTTTCATTTAGGTTGTTTTCTCTATTATAAACCATTTTGCTGCCATCCATCTGTCTAAATATGCCACCAGCTTCTTCTGCAATACACTGCATTGCAGCTGTATCCCACTCCGATGTTAATCCAAATCGATAATATACATCAGCTTTACCTTGAGCCACCATGCAGCCTTTTAAAGAACTCCCTGCTGAAATCGTGTCGCTGATGATATCTTTATGCGTTTCTATCAGGTTCTTTTCTTTTTCGGACGAATGCGATTTACTCCCTATCCAAATCAAATTGTCTATCTTGTCAGAAACTTTCAGTTGTGTCACTACCCCGGACTCAACAGTTTCAATATAAGCACCTTCATTATTTGATGCATAGTAGAGTGTTTTTGTTACTGGTACATAAATGGCACCCACAATCGGGCTTCCCTTATATGCTAATGCAATATTGACAGTAAACTGTCCATTTCGCTTAACGAACTCTTTTGTACCATCGAGCGGGTCAACAATAAAACAATAGTCATTGTTTAATCGGCTTTTATCATCTCTAGATTCTTCAGATAAAATAGCATACTCCGGATATTTTTCTTTTAGTACATCCACAATAATGTCATTTGCTGTTTTATCTGCTAATGTTAAGGGAGAGTTGTCACCTTTGTATACGACGTCAAAATCTGTTTCGTATATTTTCATGATAGCTTGACCAGCTTTGATTGAAAGTGATTTTAGAATATGTAAATGGTTTTGCAATTTTTGACCTCCGATTATCATTTGCCAATTCAGCATCCTCTTTAGATAAAGTGGGTGAATTTCATCTAAAATAATCCTTTATCCAAGCTTTACACGTACCGATTTTATATATTCGTCAGCTGTATGGATTGATTCTCCTGACTTAAAAATATCTTTAACAAGCGTAACACTTTCTATCAGAAGGGCACCATCACCTGTAAGAACTACGACACCTCTATTTGGAATAATCCGAATAACTTTTCCTGGGATACGTCCCACATAAGCCCCAGCCTCAAAAGGCCGAGCACGCCAAATTTTCAAAAATTGATTTTCGTGAATTGTATACGCCCCTGGAAATGGGTGCGCAGTCGCCCGTATGAGATTATAAATCTGCTCAGTACTTTTATGCCAGTCAATATGCCCATCTTCTACACCACGGGCACAGGTATAGGTTGCCTGTTCATGATTTTGAGGCACGCTAGGCACCGTGCCACTAATAAACTCAGGCCATACCGATTTCAGAATTTCTTTCAATGTATGAACACACAAGTCCATCACTTCATCAATATAGGCATCTGGCTCAATATCAACTGCCTTTTGCATAACAATTGGACCACTGTCCGCATCTTCAGCCATATGAAACAAGCTTACCCCACACTGAGTTTCGCCATTGACTATAGCCCAGTTTACAGGTGCAAACCCTCTATAGGCTGGAAGTATTGCAAAATGGGTACTACATGCGGCACCACGCGCCATTTCAAGCACATCTTCAGGAATAAGGCGTCTAAATCCAAAACAAAAGATATAATCAACAGGACCTGTCATCTTACACTTTTCAAGTATGCTTTTCATGTCTGAACGCTTTGCATCAAGCGTATATGCAATGTCATGTCGCATGCATAACGCACTTATATCTTGTGAACACCGCTCTGTTTCATGGCGGTGTTCAGAGTCTATAAACACATGAGCAATCTGTGCTTCAAGTTCAATAAGCGTTTGTAATGCTTCATATCCAATGGCAGTTCCTAAAAAAAGTACGCTCTTCATAATTACAACTCCCGTATCAACTAATCCTTGTAAATCACCCATACATTGTTTTAATGCCGATGCACATGCTTTCGTCTAAGTACCACATCCACCGTCATAAATAGGATTTTGATATCGAAAAAAAGACTGCAGCGCTCTACATATTCAATATCGTATTTAAATCTTTCCCGAAAGCCTAAGCTATTTCTACCAACAGCCTGAGCATACCCTGTAATGCCAGGAAGAACCTCAAGACGCTTTTTGTCTTCTTCATGGTACAAAGTAATTTGGTCTGCCAAATCAGGTCTTGGACCAATGAAGCTCATTTCGCCTTTTAAAATATTAATCAGCTGTGGCAGTTCATCGAGACTGGTCTTTCTGATAAATGACCCAACGCGGGTTACACGGGTATCTCTTTCAGAATTGTACGTTGCACCATCATCACTTCTCAAATCTGGTGCATCCACCTTCATCGATCTGAATTTATACATGTTGAAAACATGACCTTGATATCCCAGTCGTGGCTGTTTGAACAAGGGATTCTTAAAATCTTCTAAAAATATTCCCCCTGCTACAAGCAGCATCATCGGGGATAAAACGATGCATAATATTCCAGCACATAATCCGTCAATTATTCTTTTAAATACTTTATACATGAACACCCTGCCTCTTATTCAAAATAAAAACACCTAAAGCAATTGTAGCATATTAGGTGTTGGATAAACATATGAGAACTTGTAAACTTGATTCCATTAAACCCGTTTGAGTTCAGTGCAACTCACACGCTTAAATATGCTTTAATATATTTGAGTAATCCTCCAGCATTTTCGCTTCATCAAAAAATTCTTCCACCCTTTTTCTTACAGCCAGTCCCAGTTTCATTCTCAAGGTTTTATCTTGTATAAGTTTCTCTACGCATTCAATAAGTTCTTGGCTATTTCTCGGCTCATAAAGAAGGCCCGTCACACCCTCTTCAATAATTTCCACATTACCTCTGATACGTGTGGCTACCGACGGAACTCCCACGGCACAAGCTTCAATAAGAGAAATGGATAACCCCTCTCTGTAAGAAGGCAATATATTAATATCCCATTTTTTAATAAGGCTTGATACATTTTCTGTGTAGCCTTGAAAAATCACCTTATCATTTGCAATATGCTCGTCATTTATCATTTCATGGACTCTTTTTTTATAGTAAGCTGCATCAGGTCCAGTGCCCAGTATTACAAATTTAATCTCTGGCTTGTATAAATAATGTCTTATCAAATCCATAAACTCACTGTATCCCTTTTCATGAACAATACGCGCTGATATTCCAATTCGAATAGTTCTATTTTTTTCACTCGAATCTTCTACATTCATCATTTTAGATGGTGAAAATTCTTCCAAGTTTACACCATTATATACCAGCACATTATTTTCACGCCCTGGCCACTTGTCTGCAATTTTATAATCATAGCCATTCACATAGGTTGTAACATCTGCAAACTTATGAAAAAAGCGTTCAATTATATATGTCACTTTATCGCTTCTAGAACCATCCATTTTAAAGTAATAACCATGTACAGTATGAATGACTTTAACTTTAGGGCTTATCATTTTAAGGGATCGGGAATAAATTCCCCCCTTTGTTGTATGCGAATGAATCAAGTCTATTTTTTCGGACTTCACATATTCTTTTAGTTTTGCAACACTTATAAAATCCTTATAGGGATGGATACTTCTACCCATCGCTTCAATTTGGTCACATTTAAAGCCTAGCTTGGTAAAGCGATTTTTCGTTTCAAGATCATTTGCCATAATAAGAACTTCGTGGCCATCCTGACGCAATCTATTCGATATCTTGATGACCATTTGGGTGGCACCGCCAAAGGCAGTATTTCCAAGTAGTTGTAGTATTTTCATTTTATCTCCAGACATTCAACAACTTGTTTTAGGCAATTAACTTACCTCAAAATACTAGATTGAGTCTAAAAATTTAAGCATTTCAATCATAAGACCTTAATGATTTAACAAAAACTGAGCATACCTCGTCTTCTTAGCCTTCCCAAATTCAACAATCAATATAGAAAGTACAAGTCCAATAACAATGCCTATGCTATCGATAAGAACATCTTGCAAAAGACCCGTCCGTCCCGGAATAAAGGTTTGATAAAACTCATCAAAACAAGCGTACAAGACACAGCCCATAAATATCATAATGTATTGTTTAACTCTATTCTTTTCACGCATAAAGGCTAAAACTGTAAGCATATAAAGTCCGCAATAGAGTATGACATGAGCCGTTTTCCTAACTAAATATTTTGGACTTTTTAAAAACATGGACAGATTGACCTTCATAACTTCGCTGGACTTAATCTTCTCCTGAACCACAGAAAAGGATTCTTCAAATGGTTTTGAATCTTCCGCCGATACAACAGCTGGTCTTGATGACAGGGACAACATAAGTATAATCCAAAGTATGAGTGGTATATATCGCAGGTATTTCTTATTCATTTTTATAACCTTTCTTGAGTTTTCATTTCATGACCACTAATTTTCATTTACAACGCATGCATTACTGAACATAACCATCTAAAACCCATTTGGGATAGAGCTGCGTGCCTTTTCCTGTTTCAGGGTCTTTATAATAAAAGCTGTATTGTAACATATAGGGTCTATCCTCTGTATTGAAAACCCATGTGCCTGTGAATGTTTGACCTATTTCTAATTTCGTTAAGTCGGGTTCAAAAGTAATATTTTTTGGAATATTTTTTGACCAACCTCTTCTAAAATCTCTCATATCATAGCCCCTTGCTAAAAGCATAAACGGCTTATCTATTTCACCTATTTTTTTGAACTCAAACACCATTTCATATTGATTTACATTTTCAAGTGTTTTTAACATAATCGTACTGAGCTGTATTTTGTCTTCAAAGTTAATACCTATTTCTTGCTTCGTAAATAATGACCCACTTTTTTGATACTCTACATTTTCAAATTTTCTTTTCACGTTGAGTGGAATCTCTGTCCTCATAAGTCGCGCATCATCACCACAAGCAACTGGTCTTTTCATTAGTTCTCCATTTAAAAAAGAGTTATATAATACATAAGATTGATTTCCAGTTTTATATGCCCCCAAAATGAACTTTTTCTGACCACTCCCAGTAGAAAGGGTCATATTATAGGTTCCTTGGGGTAAATCGAAGGTGTCTTTATAAAAACCATAACTATTTCTTATAATATAGTCATAGGTTTTCTTCCCTTCAAATTTTATGAATAGGAGGTCCTTTGAGCCTCCTGAAAACTCCAACATCAAATCTAGACCATCTTGCCCAACATAAATTTCAGTGGACTCGTTGACCAGCGGCTGGTAGGGCCTGTACATATGACGAAGGGTCTTTATCATTATTCCACAAGACAAGAAAAAAATAAGGATTAAGCCTAATGACCATTTTAAAGAAGATACCTTTATCCAGCTACCTACTTTAGAATTCTCTACATCCTGACTTTTGAAAAGGACTCTATCAGCTTGTACATCTATTAATGTTCTTCCACCCCATATCAACCAGAGAATGCGAATATTCTCCACATTAAAAAAAAAGGCATAGGTCATTACAATTACAGAAAAAGCTCTTGAAATACTACTATTAGCCGTAAGAAGACTATATACTAACAATCCCAGAAACAGGCCTAAGCCAAGTATGCCTCTTTCAGCAAAGTATGTAGCATATGTGTTATGGGGCACTTTTGGGGAAACTGTATTTTTAAAATAGTCCGTTGTCACATCATATCCTAAACTTTCATAATAAGGAGCTGAAAAAATTGGAAATTGCCCCGAGCCTACACCCATCATATAATGGTCTTTACCCATCATAAGAGCAGCCTCACGAAGGTCTGAGCGAAAATCATAAGCACCTTCTGTTCCAGAAAAAAAACGAGCTGATAAGTATCTATAGTTCTCCCCACCAAAGTGTATATTATCTAAATTGTATAATCCGCTGAGCGAAAAGAAGATGAGAGACAGTATCAAAATTAGAACTTTCCATCTTTTGCAATTATCGATAATAAAAAAAAGGCACATTAAGATTAGGCCCATCAAACTTGTCCTCGATCCCGTAAGAAAAATGCCTACCACAGATCCGATTCCACCTATAAATAAAATTGTAATTTTCTTCCAATTCTTATTAAAATCTAGGTAAAAAATTTTCCAGCAGAACAAGAGACCTATCAGGCAAATCAGTCCAGCCACATTTGGATCATTCACTGTGCTAAGAAGTCGATTCCCACTAATGACCCAACTAGGTTGTCCTGTCACTTTGGCAAAAATCCCTATGCCTGAAAACACAGTTACTATAAATACACCAAAAATAGCAAAAGTTTTCTCAGAAAGTATTTTAGACAATAACCATCCACTAAGAAAATAACCTAAAATGAGTAAGTTTTTAACATTGGATATGAGCAAACTTTTTCCATACTCTCTTGGTGACAATTGGAGGGGCTGTAATGCTACATATCCATTAAAAGAGACTATTATGCCTAAAAGAAATAGTAGCCCAAATATCCATATATTCTTGTCAGCATAAAGCATCTTTAGTAAATCCGGCGTTTTGTACAAAATGTATATAAAAATAATAGCCATAAAAGGCCAGAGTACATCCGCTGGTGATATATTAATAAAAATAGGTTCCTGTATGGTTTTAGTAACAAAAGTCATTGTAAAAAAAAACAGCATAAATGCTTTTATTTTGATTCTAGACATTTTTTTCCTTCTCTTCAGGCGCATTAGAGCAACATAGAAAATACTAACACAACATCATCACAACACAGCACTTAGTATTTTTGATTCATCAATATATATGATTTTATATCCTCAAAACTCATTATACCATATGCTCTGGTAGTTATGTTAGTGTCAAATTTTGTGCGCAAAACCACCAAAACTCCGATAAGGTGATTATTTCACGATAAAAGCATCACCAAATTTGATTATACGACCATCTTCAAGATGAAGACGGATAATCTTGTCTCGAAGGACTGGATCGTAATTTGGGTTTTTCATAATGTGTAACTCCTTTTCAAGTTTGAATTATATCATTAAACTCGCTCTTGATGTTACAACTTTAATATAGCAGAACAAATTACCAATTGTATTTCATTAAAACTGAAAGTATATAAAAGGTGATGGTGTTGAAGGTGAAAAAAGTAGTAGCATTAGTACTATAGATAAAACCACACCAAAACTCATCGGGCTAATACTTTTAAAATATAAGTAATCATCCTTTCTAGCAAGAACCTTAAACAAATGAGATGCTGATACTAATGGTATCATAACTAGTGAATAGAAATACAAATAGCTTATCCCATCTGAAAATATATACATTTTTTTAAGAATATCTAGAGTAAGTGAGAAAGACTCGGCTCGAAATGGCACCCAAAGTGTTGATACAAACATTAAAGTAGCTATCCAGTTGAGTGGAAAAAGCTTCACCTTTGTATTCTTCTCAATAAACTCCATATAGAATTTATGTATTGCAAGTGCCAGTCCATGAAGTGTTCCCCAAAGTACAAAGTTATAACTTGCTCCATGCCAAAGTCCACCAAGCACCATTGTAATGAGTAAATTTAAATATGTTCTGATTCTACCTTTCCTATTTCCACCAAGAGAAATATATAAGTAGTCTTTAAGCCAACTTGAGAGAGATATATGCCACCTTCTCCAAAACTCAGTGATATTTCTTGCAACATATGGTACATCAAAGTTTTTAGGTAAAGTAAATCCTAACATTCTTGATATTCCTATTGCCATATCAGAGTAACCTGAGAAATCAGCATATATTTGAACTGCATATGATACTACTGCAAGCCAAATCGTTAAGCTATCAAATACTCTAGGTGAAACGAATACATTATCTACATAATAAGCAAGACGATCGGCTATTAGTACTTTCTTGACCGCACCAAATAAAAATATTTGAAAGCCAATGAGATAATTATCGCTAGATAAAACAATTTTATTTTTAAGCTGTGGCAAGAAATCTTTAGCTCTTACTATTGGCCCAGCTACTAATTGCGGAAAAAAACTTACAAATAATGCAAAATCTATTAATGAATCAACGTGATTAATCTTTCTTCTATATACATCTAATGAATAACTTAAAGTTTGGAATGTATAGAATGAAATCCCCACTGGAAGAATTATATTTAGTGATGAAAGATTCCCACCAAAAACAGAATTGAATGAATCTATAAAGAAGTTGAAATACTTAAATACACCAAGTAAACCTAAATTAATAACTAAACTAATAATAATGAGCAGTTTCCTGTCAATCTTATCTTCATCAAGTTTTTTGCCAACGAAGTAATCTACTATAGTAGAAAATCCAATTAGGCTTAAGAACCTATAATCCCAATATCCATAAAAAAAGTAGCTAGCTACTAATAATAAACTTTTCTTATGCTTCTCATTTTTAAGAATAATGAGGAGCCCATATACAACTATAAAGAAGATTACGAATGAAAGTGAATTAAATTTCATCATCTACCTCCATTCCCTTTAACTTAAGATATTCCAATATTTTTTCAGCAATTACTCTATGTCCATCTCTATTTAAATGACCTGTACCTATCATAGTATTATTAAATCCCCTAGGGAGCTTTTTCTCTTCTTCGTATAACTTAACAAATGAATCTGTCATATCAATAAAATCCATTCCATTTGATTCAATTTCAGATCGAATAAAATTCATAAATTCAATTGTATCTGAATCATCAGTCACGATAACTTCATTTGAGTCAATAATTGGAACTGTAGGTAAATATACAAAAGTAAAATCTATTTCATGCTTAGCAATTTCATCGATTGCATATGAAGAAATACTTTTGAACATTTCGATATCATCATCAAAAGTAGTAGCGCTTTTCAAATCTTTATCATTAAAACTCAATACTCGACTCAACTCAACATATGAATATCTTAGCGGTCCATAAAGAAATTCTAATTTATTCGCAATAAATCCAGCGATTCCTTGCATAGTATTTAATTCATTAATTTTCTTACTTACTAAATAAATTTTACCTTCAGAATCTTGATTGAAGTAATTTCTTTTATGTTTTGAAGTTGAATCAGTTTTAAAGTCATTTTCACTAACTACAATAAACCTGAATTATTCATGACGTTATTCCTAACTCAAGAATCATCACGCGATGTCATTTTTAGGATATTGTCTTAATGATAATGTGATTTGGAGCTGAAAATAGGCAGACTGCTCCCGTAAATGTCCACGTAATGATTTTGAGTTGCCAAAGATCAAAGATTGTATCTATTCCAACTTCGGAAGTTGCCTTATGTTTTTAAGAACTGTATAAAATTCAGTTTTATAAGGGCAACTACTACAAAGTTTGAAAGTAAGGTATCTTGCTGCTTTTACAATTTTAGAAGCAACCTTGATCAACTTCAAACGAATGGTATCGATCTGCATTTTCCTCATATTCTTGGGCAAAACCAAGCGTTTGAAATAATTGAACAGATTGTAAGCTAACATATGCAGCTGAAGACGATTTGCATTGACAAGCTTACTTCTGCTTGAAGTGGACGAAAAATCAAATCCACTTTTGCTTTCTTTGATGAAATTTTCCATCGCGCCCCGGTTGCGATAGTATTTGAGTATGTTCTCAGGGCTTAAAGCCATGTTGGTCACAATGAATGAGTACTGATTCGTCAACTGATTGTAAGGCTTTTCGACTTTGACAATGACGCGCCTTGGATAATCCCATTTGCCGGCTTTGTATTCAAACTCATCGTAACGAACAACATAATCTATGGCGTTGTCTTTAGTCACTTCTGCGATTTGCTCATCAAGATGGCGTGCATGTGAGTATAACACACTGTTTGCCTTTAATCGGATTGCATAAGAGACTCCATTTGTTTCACATTGCTTAAATAAATCCGGAGTGGCAAAACCACTATCCCCTCTTAAAAAGAGTTTGATGTTGGGATAGTTCTTTGAATACTCATCAAGCAGTGGCTGCATGAAATGGGCAACGCCATTTGAAGAGTAAGTTGTACCATCACGCAGTTCTGCCTTAAGCAGATCACCTGTAAGACCGTCATAACAGAGTAATGGATGATAACCATGAGCGCTGTAATGATAGTTAAAGCCTTCACCTTCCTGTTTTCCGTAAGTATTCAGCAAGGTTGAATCCAGATCCAGCAGGACTTGTTCAGGCATCTCTATCTGATAAACAGAGTCTCTCATAGATTTAGTAATATCACCATATTGCAGCATTGTTGCTTCGTTCATTCGGTTCCAAAATCTTGAAAGAGTTGGCTGGGAAGCGAGCGTTTTCTTGTCAAGTATGCTTCTAAACACAGGTTCATTTGTCAGTTCATCTGCATCGTCATCGTTGAAATATCCTGCAATAACTTGATAGACGAGTTGACATAGATTTTGGTGATCCTTATGCGTTCGGCAGGAATTTTCATCTGTTTTAAACTGATTCGTATGCTTATGGAAACCAATCTTGTGGGCAAATTCTTTTATAAGAAGCAGTCCTGAATCTGAGGACAAATCACCGCCGTCAAAATTTATTTTGAATTTACTGTTGCTTTCTAAGCGAAATGTATCTAAACTGGACATGGAAAGGGGTTCTCCTTTGTTTTAGTTTTGGGCTTGGACGCTTAGATTTTAACAAAGAAGGAGCTCTTTTTCTATTGTTTTCGTTTCACTTAATAAGTGAAACATGTTATTTATCTCAAATGCTGTGATTATGCGGTGTAGAGTACTTTTGTTGTTAGGTTCATGAATAATTCAGGATAAATATTCTATCAAATATAAATTTCATTTTAATGTTTTCTAGAGTTGCAATATAGTCCGCCAAACTATTACCTGACATCCCCAGATTCAGAGTTTCAATTTCACTATTTGAAATGCTATTTCTAACTAATTCTGAAAAATTATCACTTCTTTTTACTTGAAGTGCTTCTGTCATAGAATCACCAAAAAAAACAACCATTTTCTTATCTTGATTGACATTTTCATTATTGAATCCATATTCATCAAATTTATTCGTTGCAAACCCTTCTTTACTTAAAACAAATCTTGAATATGGTTTATAATTAAAACCAAATTCAGATGTATTTAGTGTTCCTGCATCATACACAAGCATCTTGATAACCATAATAAACATAAAACCAATCAGCATACAAATCAAAATATATTTTGTTATCAATCTAAATATTAATCTGAATTTCAAACCTTCACATCCTCTTCAATCAAATCTTCAAATTTATAAAAAATAATTTCACGAATTCTATCTTGGTGTCAAAGTAATCATGCCAATCTGGGATGTCATCATTACTGCCCATCAACCAGAATAATCTCAAGTACCCGCTTACTTTGATCTACTATGTCAGTATCATCTCTGCATATCTCATTGTCCCATACATCCCACTGTTTCCTAAGCCTCATACAAGATTTCAAAATCCACCTATGTGCAGGAATAGTTTCTTAGGGTTTTGTTATTCAATCAGAGTAACCGGAATTGAGAACATATTTCAATATTACTATTATGCAGCTACTCTTCCAAGCTTCTTCTTAATCACACCAACGATTACGTCAACATCTTCAATTTTCATAAAGTAGATAATCACAAAATATGATACCGCGCCAACACCAATCGCTATTAAAAGCGAACTGTTTTGAGATAAAAAAACTGTTAAGTAATTAAAGCTAAGTTTGGTAAGTCCGCCCATAACCAATGAGGCAAATAGGATTTTCAGGAATGAAATACTGATTTGCTTCATTCCGAATGGACCTATTTTTTTTCTGAGATTAAACAACAACAGCATCATTATAAATATTGCTGAGATGGAGGTAGCTAATGCTAAACCACTTAACCCCATTAATCTTGACAATAAAATATTAAGTATAATATTAAGTCCCGCGCCAACAGCGGCATTTATCATTGGTGTCTTAGTATCATGCAAAGCATAAAAAGCTTTCGATAAAATACTACGTAATCCTATTCCAATCATCCCTATAGAATAGAAAGTTAGGGCTGATGAAGTCATTATCAAGGCATCTAAGTCAAAAGAACCTCTTTGAAATAATAATGAAACTATAGGTGTAGAAAAAACAATAGATCCTACTGCTGCAGGTATTGTCAATAAGCTGATACAGGTAATACCTTCTGAAAGAGAACTTTTAAACTTAGTTATGTCATCATTAGCAATATAATTTGACATGAGTGGAAAAACTACAGTTACAATTGACATTACAAATATTCCTTGAACAAAATTCATAAGTCTACTTGCATAATTCAAGGATGTAATCCCTCCAACGGCTAAATTTGAAGCAATAGTTCTGTCTACCAAAATATTAATATCATTTACAGCAACCCCGATAATTATTGGTATAGATAAAAATAACATCTGTTTAATATTTTCATCTCTAAAAGACAATATGAAACTGTGATTATATCCAAGTTTGATTAAACATGGGATAATTAAAATCAATTGAGATGCAACAGCTATTGAATACCCTAAGGCTAAGATCCATTCTTCTGTATAAACACTCGTTACAATTGAAAAAACTAAAAAAAGATTCATTGGTAATCCTGACAAAGCAGGTACTAAATAATTGCCTTGAATCCTTATATAGCTATTCAATATTGTAATAATTCCTGTAAAATAAATCGCAATTATACTTATCCTCGTAAGCATTACTGCTAACTTAAATGTTGATTGATCAAATCCGGATGCAAATATTGCAACAATTTGATCCGTAAAAATTAGCACTCCGACAACTATAAATGAGGACAACACTAATAAAACATTGATTAAATTTATTGTAAATGAATTAGCTTCAATATGACCACTCTTACTTAAAACTCTATTGTAAATAGGTGTATAACCTGCGCCCAAACCTCCCGCAACAAAACTAAATATGACACTTGGTATTGTAATGGCTATAATATATGCATCACTAATACTTGAGGCTCCATAATAATAAGATAATACAATATCTTTGCCAAGTCCAATGAACTTAGTTATTAATGCAATTATCATAATAATCAATGCGTTTTTTTTCATAATTATTTTTCCTGATCACTCCAACTTTATTTAATGTGTTTCCATTCAAGCGGAGTCCCTCTATCTATATTTTTTATGGCAGTCTTACCAATTATTGAATCATAGTACTTTGGAGCTAATCCATTACTAGGTCTTATGGATCTAACATTTTCTTCAGTAAATGCCTCTCCTGCTTTAATATCCTTTACAACAAATAAGGATCTACCCAATATTCGACTATTCTTTTTCTTTTCGTTCATACTATAATCAACTTTACCTAGAGCCTTTTCAGCATCTCTTACCGAATTGACCATTTGTTTAAATTCGTGTGGTTCAAGCGAAAAACTCGAATCCGGTCCTCCAATTGATTTGTCTAATATAAAGTGTTTTTCAATCACCTTAGCACCCAATGCAATTGATACGACTGGAACTGTTATTCCAAGAGTATGATCTGACACTCCTGCCTCAACTCCAAATGTATCTTTCAAATTTGGGATTGTATTAAGATTTGCATCTTCACTCTTTGCAGGATATGCCGATGTACACTTTAATAAAATAATCTGATTATTTCCCATACGTTTACATGCATCCACTGCTTCTTCAATATCACTTAAAGAAGCAACCCCTGTAGACATAATCATTGGCTTACCCTTTGATGCAATATATTCAATCAATGGAATATCCATAATCTCAAAAGAAGCTACTTTATATACTGGAACTTCTAACTCCTCCAAAAAATCGACCGCAGTCTTATCAAATGGAGTTGAAAAGAAAAGAAGTCCTATGCTCTTTGCATACTCCATCAGTTCTTTTTGCCACTCCCAAGGAGTATAAGCTTCACTATATAAATCATAAAGCGTACGTCCATCCCAGATGGTACCACTATCTAGTTTAAAATATTCATTATCACAGTTAATGGTTAAAGTATCTGCCGTATATGTTTGCACTTTAATAGCGTCAGCACCTGATTCTTTGGCTGCTTTTATTGTCTTTTTAGCGATATTAATGTCGTGTCCATGATTAGCTGATAATTCAGCAATAATAAATGTCTTGCTGTGATTATCAACTGTAAAGTCTCCAATTTTTATCGACATAATTTCCCTCCGTTCTAATCAGTAACTCTGTAATCTTGAATCCTAAGTGTATGATCTTTACATCGAATATAGTAATGATTATCCTTCTTTACTATTACACCAATTTCCGCGTCGAAATTATTAATATCGTTTATAGCAATTCTATTAATAACAATTTTTCTACCATCAAGTAAATAATAGTATGCTCCGGGGTATGGCTCGGCTTGAGCTCTAACAAAATTAATAACTTCATTTGCTTTTTTTCTAAAATCAACATAGCCCATGTCGGGAGTACGCTTACCATAATAACTTGCAAATTTATCATCTTGCTTAGCAAGGTCACTTCCATTAATAAGTTTTTCTAATGAATCAATAAGCAGTGTTGGATACTCTGATTCGAATTTCCTTAATAAAGAATATCCAGTATCTTCAGGTTCAATTGGAATCACTTTTTGAGATATTATATCACCTGTGTCTACCGATTCGTCAATCATATGACATGTGATCCCACTCTCAGTTTCGCCATTTATTATGCTCCAGACATGTGGTGTGCGTCCTCTATATTTGGGCAGTAAGGATCCATGAATATTGAGCGCAAAATCAGCTAAAGCAAATATTTCTTTTGGAATGATGTACCTATAATTAACACTGATTAGAACGTCAGGACTTATACTTCTAATTAGCTCAGTTAATTCTCTCAGATTCTTTCTTGCATCAACATAACTACATTCTATTCCTTCACTTTGTGCGAATGTATCTACACTATTGACCTCATTTTCTCTATGGGTCATAACATACTTAATTTGATACCCTTTTTCAAGTACAGCTTTCATGCAGTCTTTTCCAAGTTTCCCAAAACCACAGAATATAACTTTCTTCATTTTTTCACCTACAAATCTTCCAATAGTTTATCAATGATTCTTCTTGCTCCATATCCATCTATAAGACCTTCATAAGCTTTGTTTTGGTCTTGTCTATATCCACTTGCATCATAGATATCCAAAGCATTGAATATATGTTCTATTAAACCCATATCATCATGTTTTAGAACAATCTGATTTGGATTGTATTTTAATAATGATCTAATGTTGTTTTCTTGATTCTCAATAATTTGAACTGGGATAAATGGTGTTTGTGTAGCCAATAACTCATAAATTGTTTGACCAGCAGCTGTAATAGCCAAATCACAATTCATCATTAGATTGAACATTTCAGTTGCATCAATATTATAATGAATGGCAACATTCTTAAACCCTAAATATTGATCATAAAGTTCATCTGTATCTTTAGAACCAATCACAATATCAAATTCAATATCATTTAGATCCTTACAGACATTATTAATAAAAAGAGGTGTTAATTTCCTAATATCAGTCCCGCCCATTGTAATGAGAATTCTTTTTAGGCCATTAAAAGCAGTTTCTCTTTTTATACCTACAAAAGGTGGCCTTACAATGACGTAATCTGGACCTGATAAAAGAATGCTATTGGGAGAAATTAAATAGTCAATACTGCTTGAATCTAAAGATGGGTTCACAATGATTCCCTCTGGATAATCTAATCTACCAATATCGTCAATGAACATTGCTTTATTTGAAAGTTTGACAATAAAATCATAGACTGCTTTTTCTGCCTTATATGAATCAATGATTATATAATCATCTGCAGTTATATAATTATGCAAAAATTCTCCCTGAAGCCAGTTCGCCTTCTTGAATGTTATTCCATGCAAAAAATCAACACTACTCACATCACCATTAATTATAAAATCAATCGAAATCTCTCTTTTTAAAACTTCCTCATAAAGTGACATACATCTTGCGATATGTCCTAATCCTATATTGTTTCCACCTTCAGTTAAGATTTTAACTTTCATCCATATCAGTCCTATTTACTTGATTTTTTTCTGCTCAATATGCGCATTTATTTCATAAAGTTCTGGCATCTTTTCAAATAATTTAACGATATTACTTAAGTAAAAATCATGGACTCCATGATATAAATGTTTATACACTTCTGAAATAAGTTCAAAATCTTCATCCGTATCTAATGTCCACCTATACTTCGAGTAATCTACATTGTTCTTATAATAGAATGCTTGATCCGTGTTTTCATAAATAAAAGGTGTTACATGCTCTCTCTGGTATTTCTCTTCTGCATGATTAAAAGCCATTTCTAAAACATTAAAAGCAAATACTTCTGTATCAAGCCCTCTTGGATATGTTCGATTAGATAAATCTGAACCTGCATTAGAAACAATGTCTTTTTTGCTTTTTAAATAATACTCTATGATTTCGTCTAATACTTCAGAATCTATTAAAGGACAGTCAGAAGTGATACGAACAATAACATCAAGATTATATTCCTTTGCAGCATAGTAGTATCTTGATAAAACGTCGTCCTCACTGCCTCTAAAAGCTTTTACACCACATCTTAAAGCCTCAGATTCTATCACTTCATCTCTTTCATGAGTTGTTGTTGCAATTATTATTTCATCAATTAACTTAGACTGTTTCACTCGCTCAATCACATGGTCTAACACAGTTTTTCCTTGAAGTTTTTTCATCACCTTTTCGGGTAGTCTGGTTGAGCCCATTCTAGCTTGAATTATTGCACCTATTTTCATTTTCTTACCTACTTTCGGTAATAATCTATTACTTTTTTCACCGCTGCCACAACATCATTCACATCTTCATTAGACATGCTTGGGAATAGAGGTAAAGTGATCATATTTTCATACAGTTCTTCTGCATTAAGGCATATGCCCTTTGCATAGCCTAAATCTCTATAATAAGGGTGAAGATATACTGGAAGATAGTGAACGTTAACACCCACATTCTCCGCTTGTAAAGCTTCAAAGATTTCTTTCCGTGCTACAGTTAATAACTCAGGCTTAACTTTAATCACATAAATGTGCCAACCCGAATTAGAAAACTCCGCCTCAAATGGAGTCACAATTTCTTTTAGGGCTTTAAATGCATCATTATATAGTTTAACAATTTCTCTTCTTCGAGCGATAAAATCATCGATTTTATACATTTGACTTATCCCAAGCGCACTTTGAACATCCGTCAAGCGATAATTGTACCCAAGGTGTTGTTGCTCATAATACCATGGACCATGATTTTCATTTAAGATTTCTTGATCTCGTGTGATTCCATGTGTTCTAAAAATCATCATCTTCTTATATAACTCTTCACTATTTGTAGTTACAATTCCACCTTCAGCAGTTGTTATAGGTTTTACCGGGTGAAAACTAAACTCAATCATATCCGCTTGACTGCCAACTTTTCTTCCCTTGTATTCACTACCTAATGCATGGGCAGCATCTTCTATGATAATTAAATCGTGTTTATCTGCAACTTCTTTAATTCTGTCCATATCAACAGATTGGCCTGAAAAATCTACTGGAATAATTGCTTTGGTCTTATCTGTAATTTTCTCTTCAATTCTATCTGGATCAATGTTATAAGTCACTGGATCAATATCTGCAAAAACAGGAGTTCCCCCACAGTAAAGTACAGCATTGGCCGAAGCTGCAAACGTCATTGGACTGACTATGACTTCGTCACCTTCTTTTATTCCAGCCGCAAAGCAAGCCATATGAAGAGCAGCAGTACCATTCGAAACTGCAACTGCATACTTAGCCCCTACATAGTTAGCTACTTTATCTTCAAATTCCTTAACGAATGGGCCAGTTGTTAGATAATCACCTTTTAACACATCAACAACTGCCTGTATATCTGATTCATCAACAGTTTGTTTTCCATATGACAAATAGGTATTTCTTGTCGGTTTACCGCCTAATATAGCAAGTTTATCCACAGCTATTCCTCCCATCTATAATTCTAACTCTTTAATCTTATTTTTTAAGGTTTCTACATCTAACCATTCAGCATTTGTTCCTGAGTTATACTCCCAGCCTTCTTCAATTAAAGTGCCACCTTCTTTAAAGTAATGATCCTTAGACCACCAAATGTAATTTGGATAAATGATATAATGATCTCCATAGTCATATGTGCCCCTTGAATCATCACTAGTGATCATAACTTCATGAAGTTTTTCACCTTCTCTGATTCCAACAACATTAATCTTACCACCAGGATTCATAGCTTCTGCAATGTCAGTAATCTTATAAGATGGATTTTTGAATACATATGTTTCTCCGCCTTTAGATTCTTCTAATGCTTTCACAACTAAATCAACTGCATCATTGAGAGTCATCCAAAATCTCGTCATTCTCGTATCAGTTATTGGAAGTTCAGCAGTACCATTATTAAGTAAATCTCTGAAGAATGGAATTACAGAGCCCCTGCTTCCAGAAACATTTCCGTATCTTACAACAGAAAAAACTGTTCCTTCGTCTCCGCGATAAGAGTTAGCTGAGACAAATAATTTGTCTGAAACTAACTTTGTTCCACCATAAAGGTTAATTGGGTTAACTGCTTTATCTGTTGATAGAGCAACTACTTTTTTTACTCCACAATCTATGGCTGCATCTACAATATTCTGAGCACCATGGATATTTGTTTTAATCGCCTCAAAAGGGTTGTATTCACAAGCAGGAACTTGCTTCATTGCTGCTGCATGAATAATATAATCTACACCTTTGAACGCACGATAAAGTCTGTCTTTATCTCGAACGTCTCCAATAAAAAATCTCAATTTAGAAATCTTCTCTGGAAATTTTTGAGTAAAATCTTTTCTCATAATATCTTGTTTAAATTCATCACGTGAATATATAATGATTTTTTTTGGATCGAAATTTGATAAAATCATCTCTGTAAACCTTTTACCAAATGAACCTGTTCCACCTGTGATTAAAATTGATTTGTTATTTAGCATTCTGATTCTCCTTTAAAAAATTCTGTTTTCATATGATAATACTATTAAGATATTAAGTCTTTAAGAATAGGTAAATAATTTTCATAAATCAAAGTTTCTTTAGAATACTTGACTGCATTAATTTGAAATTGTTTTAATCTATTCTCATCACTCTGCATATTAAGTATCGCTTGAGCCATCTCAATCTCATTCCATTCTGAGAGAAATCCAGCATTTGACTCATTTAGAAAATCATCTTGAAGAGGTATTCCTTTAGAAGCTATAACAGCTAACCCTGCACCCATATACTCCACTAATTTAGTCGGCGACGACTCTCGAAACAACTCTATAGGCGGGATTAAACTCAAACCAACATCATATTGTCTTAAACTCATAATCAGTTCTTCTCTTCTAATACTTTTCTGAAATTGTATGATCCCCATTTTTTCTAATTCTAGGGCATTCGAATTTTTTCTAACAAAATCAATATCTAAATCTTTTCCACCAATAAAAGTAAATGTTGCTTGTGAAGAACTTAGATTTGTCATTTGAATGGCATTAACTACCTTAAACAACTCTCTACTTCGATCATGAGTACCTGTATAAACAAACTTAACTGGGTCCTTACTCCTTTCACCCTGTTTATTTATTAGTTCCATTTGTGAAATCACGTCTGAACTGTTGTTTAAAAGCGGAATATAAGCACTTTTTATTCCTCTACCAAAAAATCTTTCCAATCTTTTTATAGCAAGTGGACTTACAGTAAGTATCGCATCAACAGACCTTCTCGATATTTTAAAGATAGAAGTAGTAATAATTTTTTTTAAAAAGCTGACATTAGCTTTCTCATGTGGAAAGCTCTGCTGAAAGATTAATCTATGAACTTTTTTTCTCAAAAAACTTGCTGCTAACAAATATACAGGTTCATTTCTTACAAAGAATACTACGCTATTATCCTCATTTTTATTTTCATTGATTAGCTTTTTCAACAACCTAAGTAAGATTATAAAATTAGTAAACCGTTTAATCCCTATTCGCTCATTTAGCATTGGTAAAGCAATTGATTTATTATAAACCTTAGAATTCTTTGAACATTCTCCCCTTGAAGTAATCAAAAAAACCTCATTATTACTGTCGGGTAGAATTGAACTCAACATGCCGTCTACAAATGAATGCTCTGGAGGAAAAGTTTTATCTAACATACAGATTATTATTTTTTTCATTAAAACCCTCCCATCAACTTTCAATCACGAAAATTTTCTTGTTATATGATTTAATAATATCTATTTGAATGAATTTCCTTGAAAAACTAACACTCGGATGCAAATCGCACCTAGTTTCCCCATAATATATAAAAGGCTCAGTAAAACTTCCAATTTCCTCAATTTTAGGATTTTCAACTCCTTGCACATAACATAGTTTTCTTTGTCCATATTTATCTGGATAAGTATCAATAACAATTTCATCTTCGCTCATTCGGTGAGGATGTCCATCTCCAAACTCAAAGTATGGTCTTGTTTTGCTATTATTAAGATTGATGATATAGTAACCAAATCCATTATCACCTTTTCCTGTATAAATCAATTCGTTGTCATTTTTCCAAAAATAGTGACTTATATCCTTATCTCTCAAGAGTAAACTTATTTTCTTTGTATGAAGATCGTAAGAAAATAAGTCGGTAACTCTTTTTTTGCCTATATAATATCGAAATAAAAAAACAATTCTTATACACCCTGGTGATGCCATAATATGATTAATTTTACATCTAGTGATTTTTTCATTTACAGTGGTCAATTTAGAAATTTTCTCAAGCTCAAATATATTTACTATTTCAAACTCTTCATTATTATTTATGTCGTACATTATTATCGAATTATTAGTCACCTTATCCTCATTACTAATATGGTTTCTATATCCATAATCTGGCCTATACAGATTTAACGCTTCATAGCTTAAGGAAAACACAAATCCTAAATGATGACTTTCTTGCACTGGAATTGGTAAATCAATTAATGAATCATCCGATACCCAGTATAATCTCGCTTTGTACTGATTAGTACTATTGTCATAGTAATTAAATATAACACATTTGTCATTGAACCAATGTGCACGCGCTCCTTGCTGCCAGTTCCAAGAATAAGTAGTCCCAATCTTTTTGATAATAGTATTGCTTTTCCAATTGATGAGCAATATATCTGTTGGTTCATTTGGATTTGGTCTGCGATACGAAGGAGCGTTATTAGCATGAACTAACATAAGATCTTCATTAATTTGGTTAAAAGGATTCTTATCATAATATCCTATAAAAACATTTTTGTAACTCTTTATATCAACTAAATAACCCTTACTATCATCAGCTTTTAACATAACTAATCTTCTTATGCTCCTAATTATACCTTTTAACATTCTAAAAAAATCGAGAAAAAAAATACTTTTTTTTAAATAAAATCTAACTTTATTTTTTAGAATTTTTATTTCTTTTTTCAACTAAACACCTCCTCAAAATACACCAATTCATCACACCAATTTAATAGTCATCATTGACATCGCATTTTAGCTTCAATTAAATCAATTAATCTTATAAATTGCGTATCAGAAAACACCTCTTTTGCATATTCTCTCCCTCGATCACCCATATCTGTTCTTAGCACATCATCCTTTATCAAACATTCTACATCTCTAACTAAATTGCTAAAATTTCCTGAATGAAAACCAATTCTATGCTCGGTTATTACATTATCAGCATCATGATTTAGTGCAACCACTGGAACCTTGCTTAACCAAGATTCAATATATGTATTTGGCTCACTTTCATTTATGCTTGTATTAACATATATACTTGCTTTGTTAAAATAAGCAATCACATCTAAATAGTCTATCCTACCTAGATATTGAAAGTTGTTGTATTTTTTCTGGTAATCATCTATCATAACTTGATACTTATCTTCCTTGACTTCACCTATCATTACGAATTTCCAGTTATACGTGTGTAGTTCATCTACCAAACTCAAAAAGACCTCTGGCTGTTTCCATGCTTTAATATTACCTACCCACAAAACAATTTTTTCTGTCTTTTGCTTCACTGATTCTTCATTAGGTACATCATAGATTTTTTTGATTATTGTACTATCTAGCGATAAATGATCTTTAAACATATTTTGAATTTCAATAGTTTGTGTCAGAACAATATCAGCAGATTTCATACTTCTTAACGAGCAGAAATCCAATATAACCAAAGGGAAAAATCGCATCAAGGTTGATAAGTAATTTGACTTCCTTCTTCTTAAAGAAAATTTGTATTTATTTGCATCTATTTCCATTGAATTTGAAAATACAAATATCTTATTTTTCTTTCTTGTAAACTTGTTGAGCAAACAAGTATACTCTTTTCTTCCACGTTGGTAATAAACGTCTGCATTAATCTTTTCCAATGCATTTTTGAAATTCTTGAAGTTTAATAGAGGACTAATCGGATGGCTTTCTATTTTGACTAATTTTATCCCTTCATCAATACAATCAGTATCTATATCTTCAGTTGCATAGTATACGTCCCATCCTGCTTCATAGAATTTTTTTGCCAATAAATATAATTGTACTTCAGCACCACCTATCGTGTTCTTAACATAAAATGGATTTACAAAACATATTTTTCTCATCTAGATCCCCCCAAATCGACCTTAGAGTTCCTTGTTGCTAATAAGTATCCTGAATTTGCAATGGTTATAAATATGAATTGATCAATATCATCATAAAAACTTTGATAATATGATAGTAATAAATACAATCCAAGTGTTGCAATATAAAGTGTTATTAAGTTGTTCTTTCTTTTAAAGTAGAGCTTAAGTAAATTCAAAATTGAATTTAAAAAAATAGTATGATATAACAAAAACCCAACAATTCCAACACCCATTAGTAAAATTATATAATTATTATGTGGTTGAGTTAATAATTCGTTTCCTGCAAAATCAAACATTTGCCTATAATTTCCAATGCCATATCCCAATATTGGCTTCTCATAAAAATAAACTAACCCCTGATCAACTAACTGTTCCCTTATGCTAACGCCAGAAAATGAATCGTCCACTCCAATTACCGTTGTAATAACATTGTTTACTCTATTCAAAATCATATTGTTTTGTATAATTGTTTCAACATTAAAGTAGTTTACAACTATAGCTAAAAAAACTATTATTAATCCTACTTTTATTCTAGTACGCCTACTCTTAAATGCATAAACCATAATGGTAACACCTGTGAAAATGATAGTTGCTATAGTAGCTTTAGCTGAAGCGGTCAAATATAATGTAATAAGCACAAACGGTATAATACTAATCAGGTATTTCTTCTTATTAGTTGATATCATCAATATCGCTGCATATATATATGCAATCCACATCCTTAATGCTGCATTATTAGGACTGCCGAGAGCATATGACCTGAACCCTCCAGAATTGTCATAAGTTAACATCAAGTAGATTGTAGCAATAATTCCTGAAAAAATATAATATTTCATTATTCTTACAATATCCTCATAACTCTTAATATAAATTGAAAAACCTATGATAATTACAACTAACCCATATAATCTTCTTAGATTTGTTTCGATAAAACCGACATCACTGGAAAAAAAGTGAGATGCTGTGGCATACGTTACAAATAGAAATAATAAAAGAACTACTTTACTAACTCTAATCGAATTTCCTCGCTTTATTGAATTTATAATGACTAAAAAAGTAAAGAAGAATCCTATAGCGTAAGATAAATAGAAACTCTCGGGTTTTGCTACTTCAGTAAAAAAATTTGCTAATATATATATATACAAAGTCATATTTGTAAAATTTGTTTTCTTAATCATTCTAACCTCCAAAAGATTTTGGTTATAAGAATTATGTTTAATCATCTAATACAGTTGCTATTTTCTCAACTATTTCCAATCGATAACACCAATCTTCGGTTGGATCTAACTCTTTTTTTTCATTTGCAATATAAAGCTCGGAATTATTAGAAAGTCCTATAAAATACTCATAAATTAGACTTTTATCAACTGAATATACGCTATTTTCAATTTCCTCAAAAATACTTCGTATATTATTTGAGTTTTCTATTTTAAAGACACCTTCACACCCAACATATGAGGCATTTCCAAATACAAGAACTGGAATTCTGCGGAATATTGCTTCAACCCCAATAGTACCTGTTATTGTAGCAACACATTTTGCGTTGTTTATTAAGTCATAATGATCAATTCCCAATGGCACAAACTCCGCATTTGAAAAATCGAATTTCTCATAATATTTCTTATCTCTAAAACCTTCTATTGTATCTTTGAGCATGAATGTAGACGGATGTTCTTTTATCAATAGTTTCCAGCCGTTAGGCAGACTTTGAGATATTTGGTTTGCTATCAACCACTGTTGAGCATATATAGATCCATCTGGTATTGTAGTCTTTTCTGGTTGATAATGGAGTGCTAACAATACATAATTCGCATTTAAATCAATATTCGTGTTAGCTATTCTTTCATATTGTTTTAGAAGTGCTCTCTGTTTCAACCCTAGGTAAATCGACCTATAAAACTTATAAACCTTTCTTAACATGTCATCATTTTTACTAGTTAAAATTTTGAATGAATGATACCATTTTGAACTAAATTGTTTTTTCATATATGATGGCATTGAATTTTGATATGAATTGCTAGACTTAATCTCCAATTGATTATAAATTGCTTTACCTTTTTCAAAATTATCAGGTTCATTATTTTCTATACTAATTAAACCATCAGGTTTTAAAGTTGTGATTTCAATACGTTCTCTACAATTATAAATATGTCCAACACCAAAATTCTCTCGATTAATTATTCTAAATTGCTTTCTGTAGGCAATAGAAACAACATATAAACTAAAAGTTGTTAAATCATGAGGAGTGTTATTAAAAATAATCAAGTCTGGATTTGTTTCTTTGATAATACTAATTGCATACTGAATATGTCTATAGACTACCAACATTTTCATAAAAGACGTCTTATTTCTTTCAAATTGATTTCTGTCTAAAATATAAAATATCTCTACCAAGTATTTATTAATCACTTCAATAATTTTGCTATCAACAATAATGTCAAAATTTTTCTTATTTGAGCTCATTGTCTTATCATATATAATAGATTCAGGAAAATGTGTTTTTAATGAATTAAAAAATCTCTTCCCAACAATCCAGCCGACAATAGAATAACTAAAATTATCAATGGTTTTTCTCATCTCTTCAACATCTGTACCTGTTCTCACTCCACAGAGGAATACTTTTGTCTTCTTGTTCGACTCACTCATCCAATCACCTAATTCCTTATTGTTTTCTCAAGAAAAACACAAATTTTCCCTATACCATTCGATTGCTGCTTCAATACCTCTTTCAAAACTCCAACTCGGATCATAGCCTAACATCTCTTTAGCTTTACTAATCTCAGCATTACTATGCTTAATGTCACCTTTTCTATCAGGCCCAAAGATTGGTTCAATCTCTTTTCCAAGAGCTTTACAAAGGGAATAATACACATCAATCAGATATTCTCTTCCACCATAAGCGATATTAAAAGCTTCTCCGGCAACTTCTGATGATGCCTTGCACGCTTTAAGATTTGCTTCGATCACATTCTCAATGTAAGTAAAATCTCTACTTTGCTTTCCATCACCATTTATTATAGGCTGCTCATTATCAAGCAGTTGTTTAATAAACTTAGGAATAACAGCTGCATAAGCTCCATTTGGATCTTGTCTTCTGCCAAATACATTAAAATATCTCAATCCATAAGTATCCAATCCATAAAGGTTTGAATATAGTTTTCCATATTCTTCATCAACCATTTTTGTCAAAGCATAGGGTGATAATAGGTTCCCTTCTCTTCCCTCTTGTTTTGGGAGATTTGGTTCATCACCATATACAGATGAACTGGAAGCATAGACAAATTTTTTCACGCCATTTTGTCTAGCTGCTTCCATCATGTTAAGTGTTCCACGGATATTCATTTCTTCATAAAGCAACGGCATCTCAATGCTCCTAGGAACACTTCCCCAAGCTGCTTGATTAAGTACATAATCAACACCATCACAAGCCTTCATGCAAGTATCTAGATCTCTTATGTCTCCTTTGATAAAAGTATAATTAAGATTATCAATGAATAAATCCACATTAGCTTGTTTACCATTAGAAAGATCATCTAAGCATCTTACTTTATAACCTTTAGATAATAAAACTTCACACAAGTTAGAGCCAACGAAACCAGCTCCACCTGTTATGAGAAAAACACTATCTTGTTCAAATGTTATATTTTCATAACCCATGACATGCACTACCTTTCCTTAAAGTCTCCAGTATTTGTATCCTGATACTTCGTATTCTTTTCTATCTAAGATTCCTTTGATATCAAGTAATACTTTACTCTCGTTAGATACTTCTTTAAACATCTTATCGAAGTCTTCTTGAGAAAATTTTAAGAACTGGTCATGTCCAACAGCTACAACAACTGCATCCATATTTTTAATTTCTTCTACTGAATCAAAGACTATTCCATACTCATGTTTTGCTTCCTCAGCATCAGCTTCTGGATCTGCAATCATAGGAGTCAATCCATATTCTCTAAGCTCATTAACAATATCAATTACTCTAGTATTTCTAGTATCAGGACAGTTTTCTTTGAACGTAAAACCTAAGATTGCCACTTTTGCATCTTTAACAGGCACATCTGCTTTAATAAGATTTTTAATCAAACTCTCAACAACATATTTACCCATGTCATCATTAATTCTTCTTCCCGAAAGAATGATTTGCGAATGGTATCCTAGCTGTTCAGCTTTATATGTGAGGTAATAAGGATCTACTCCGATACAATGTCCACCAACAAGTCCAGGGGAAAAGTTTAGGAAGTTCCACTTAGTGCCTGCAGCTTTTAGAACTGCCTTAGTGTCAATCCCCATTTTGTTAAAGATGATTGAAAGCTCATTCATAAAAGCAATGTTAATATCTCTTTGTGAGTTCTCAATAACCTTTGCTGCTTCAGCAACTTTAATTGACTCTGCTCTATGTACTCCGGCGTCAACTACTAGCTCGTACACTTTTGCAATGATGTCAAGAGACTCTTCATCCATACCCGATACAACTTTTACTATTGTCTCAAGTCTATGTACTTTATCACCAGGATTGATTCTCTCTGGAGAATATCCTACTTTGAAATCTTCACCACATTTCATTCCAGACTCATTTTCAAGAATTGGTATACATATTTCTTCTGTAACACCTGGATAAACAGTAGATTCGAATACAACAATAGATCCCTTAGTCAGATTTCGCCCAACTGTTCTACTTGCTGATTCTACAGGTCTTAAATCAGGAGTATGATCTGCGTTAACAGGAGTTGGAACTGCAACAATATGAAACTTAGCTTCTTTAAGCTTAGTCTCATCTGCTGTAAATTCAACATTTGTTGCTTTTATAACATCATCTCCAACCTCTTTAGTTGGATCGATGCCCTTTTTATATAATTCAACTTTCTCCGCACTAATATCGAATCCAATAACCTCTGCCTTTTTAGCAAATGCTACTGCAATTGGCATTCCAACATAACCAAGACCTACAAGTGAAATTTTTTCTTCTTTGTTTTTGATTTTTTCGAATACGTTCATCTTAATTTCTCCCTTTACTATAATCCCATAGTTTTCATAATAGATTTATTCACTAAATTTACATCATATTTCTCTTTAGCAAGTTTCAAACTACGTTCTGCCATAATCCTATTTGTTTCTTGATCTTCTATTAGAAATCTCATCTTATCAACTAAACCATTTACGTCTTTAACTGACACGAGGAAGCCATTATATTCATCTATTACAGTTTCTCTACATCCAGGAGCATCACTAGTTATAATTGATCTCCCTATTGCCATAGCTTCAAGCACAGTCTTAGGTGTTCCTTCATGATACGAAGGTAATATATAAGTAGTGCATTGCTTTAAATATGGTCTCACGTCGGTCTGCTCTCCAAAATACTCAATAATGCTTTCATCTATGAAAGGTTGCAACTCTTCTGGCTGTAACGCAGATGGATTACTATCGTAAGGCCCCACGAGCATACATCGTACTTCAGGATATTCAGCCTTAATTCTCTTACAAGCTTCCAAATACTCCATTACACCTTTATCTTTAATTAATCTACCAATAAACAAAAATACCGGTGTATCAGGTAACAGTTCAGACTTAAATTGCTCAAGGTTCACACCTGATCCATTGATAATCACGATCTTATCTTCTTTGATAAGTCCATTATCAATAAACTCATTTTTATCATCATTATTTTGAAAAAAAACCTTCTTACTTGCATTGCATGCCAAACGATATTCTGTCTTCATTATTATTTTGATTATTTTGTTTTTAAACCCTTCTCCTCTGAAAATCGATCCAAGACCCGCTATCAGTGGATATACTTCAGTAATACCATTAGATTTCGCTGCCAGACTTCCGTAAACTACAGTTTTTGCTTGGTATGCAAATATTTTATCAGGCCTTTCTTCTTTCATAAACCGCTTAAGCTCTCGATAAGTTTTTACATCACTAATCGGATTTATGCCATTTCTTTCCACAAAAAGTTGTTTATAATGAACTCCATTTTCCTCAAACATGCTCTTCCAATTTGATTCAGGTTCTGGTCCTAAAGCTATGACAGAATGTCCGTGTTTTATAAAATCTTTCATCATATCCATACGAAACCAAAATAGTGATGACGTATGGCTTGAGAGTACAGCTATTTTCATATTGTCAATCCTACTTTCATCACTTAGTTACCTCTTTAAATATTGATTCACTTCAATTTGTATACCATCTTCAAAATTCATCGGATTATAATTAAAGTCTCTCTTGGCTTCAGCATGAAGATAACTTCGGTCTTCCGCCATACGTTGAACTCTTTCTACATAATCTATTTTCCCAAGAGTCACTACTTTAGCAATTTGGGAAAGTACAACCCCAAATCCTAGAGGAAAACTGATAAAGGTTGTTTTCTTATTGAGGTTATCGCTTATCATCTTAAAAACATCAATCATCTGTAAAGGCTTTTCGCCTGATAAATCATATACTTTTCCAGCTGTTTTTTCAGGAGATGTCAAAACAGTATAAAATGCTTTTCCTAAATCCCTCGCATTCACTGGTTGTATTAGACTTCTCCCACCGTTAATAACCGGCATAACTCTGAATTTATCTATCATCTTAATAAACTTACTCATATTGCTGTCACAAAGATCACCATAAATCATCGTTGGTCTAAGAATCGTGATTTTAGTAGAGCTTCTTGGATCTGCAGTCATTTTTGTGACTTTCTTTTCCACATCCTTATATCCTTGAGAAGCATATTTAAAATTAGAATATATTCCTGTTGTATGTACTAAAATTGCTCGCTTTACATTGTTCTCGATAGCTGCTTCCACAATCATCGGTGAATGATGGATGTTGTAGATGTGCATGATATTTTCTACACCTTTAACAACTTTTCGAATGAACTCTTTGTCATTTAAATCTCCATAAACCTTCTCAATATTTAATCCGCTGTTATCCAACATTGAAGTGTCAGTTGTCACCCTAACGATGCAGCGGATTAGCCCTTCATATTTATGATTTATAAGTTCCTGTAGAAAATATCTGCCTGTATGTCCTGTAATCCCTGTCACTAATAACATCGGCTCCCCCCCTAATGTTTCACTGATTCTTTCTCAGCTTTCTTCGTCCCAGTCCCGCCTTCAACAACACCATCACTTCTAAGAACACTAAATATTGTCCCAAAGAAACATCTGACATCCATAAGAAGTCCTATTTTCTCAGCATACGCTCCATCAAGCCTTGCCTTTACATCAATCTCAAGTTCATCTCTACCATTAATCTGCGCCCATCCAGTAAGCCCAACCGGTACATCGTTGGCACTGTACTTGTCTCTTTCTTCAATCAAATCATACTGATTCCAAAGAGCAGGTCTTGGGCCAATAATACTCATTTCACCTTTAAAAATGTTGATGATCTGCGGTAGCTCATCAAGAGATGTTTTACGTAGAAACTTACCAACCTTAGTAATCCACTGATCTGGATTATCTAGGAGATGCGTTGGTGTGTCCTTCGGCGTATCGATTCTCATAGTTCTAAATTTTAATATATGAAAATGGCTCTTGTGAATTCCAACTCTCTTTTGTTTAAAGAGAACAGGTCCAGGGGAGTCAACCTTGATTGCTATAATGAGTACTAAAAAAACAGGAGATAAAATAAAAAGTCCTAATGATGAAAGTATGATATCTATTAATCTTTTGATTTTTAAGTAAACCATGTTAATTCCTCCTGCTAATCTAGGCGAGTTGCCTTTGAACATCAAATTTCAATAATTTCATATTGTCGTTAAGACAAAACCTCAAACCCCTCAAAAATGCCAACACCATTCTCATCAGAAGGTTTATCCAAATACAAGATTTTTCCTTCTATTCGATCTTTTTCTTTAACTGTAATCACGCTCTTATTCAACCGCCTAGCCACATCAACAACAACTTCATATACTTCACCGTATTCCCCCTCTAAATAAATGACAGACTCATTTTCAAATTCTCGTCTTAATATATCCTCGACGTGTTCAGAAATCTTGCCAACAGCCTCAAAAGACCGCTTAACAAAACTTACTGTCTTCTCTAGCAGAATCTGGGATCCCTTAGGCGTTAAAATATATTTAATATTATTTCCATTAAGTTTTTCTGCTTTTAATAAGCCCACTTTTAGAAATTTTTTTATGAGCATATTAACCATCCCTAGAGAAAGTCCTGTTTCCCTCGAAATGACCCTTTGTGATACTTGGTCATATTTCTGTATGACTTCCAGTATGTTTAATCCTTCCATATATACCCCCGTGTCATTCGTTCATTTTTTGAACACATATATAGTTTAACAGTTTCTTTCAAGGTGTTCAAGCTTTGAACGCATGTCGTATATGACAATTATATGACACTCCATAACACACAAAAGCCGTAGATTTCTCTACAGCTTTAGAATGTCTATAAGGTGTTTTGTGATATAGTCCACATCTTCTTTTGTAAGATTTGGGTGAAGTGGCAGTGAAATTTCGCCCTCATACATACGTTCCGTTACTGGATATGTCCCCTTCTCAAGATTATAGGTTTCCTTATAGAAAGGCTGTAAGTGTAGTGGAATAAAATGTACTGATGTACCTATACCCGCTCCATTAAGCCTACATATCACCGCGCTACGATTATACTTTTCGGTATTCTTTATCACGATAGGATACAAATGCCATGCATGGTGAACCTCTTCCGTATCATATTGAAGCAGTAATTCGTTGGAATATACAGCTAATGCATCATTATACCAATTGATAATTTGCTCCCTTTTCTTTTGCATTTCATCAAATTTTTCAAGTTGAGCAGTACCTAGAGCTGCTTGGATATCTGTCATATTATACTTATATCCCGGTGCATGAACTGCGTACTGCCAACTCCCACCCTTTTCATATCGATTCCATGCATTTTGACTCATGCCATGGAGCGAAAGAATTCTTGCTTGTTCTGCAATTTTGTCATCATTCGTAACAAGCAGTCCACCTTCACCAGTTGTAAGGTTTTTAGTTGCATAAAAACTAAATGCAGATGCATGTCCGAAAGTACCTGCGTATTGACCCTTATATTTTGCTCCAAGACCATGCGCTGTATCTTCAATTACTATTAATTTATGCTTATGAGCAATCTCCATAATTTTGTCCATTTCACATACACCACCACCAAAATGAACAGGAATAATTGCTCTAGTATTTTCACTAATCAACGCTTCTATCAGGTCTGGATTCATATTGAAATCTTCACGAATATCCACAAAAACAGGTGTCGCACCTGTATGCACAACTACATTTGCACTTGAACAAAACGTATAAGATGGTACAATCACTTCATCTCCAGGACCGATTCCATATGTAACAAGTGCCAAATGGAGCGCTGCCGTACATGAGTTAACCCCAATCGCATGCTTAACGCCCAACCACTTGGCCATCTTTTCTTCAAACTCTTTTGTTTTTGGACCTCGCGACAACCATCCTGACGCCAAAACATCAGAAACGTACTTTTGTTCTAGTTCGGTAATATAGGGTTTAGCAAAGGGAATATGTCGCTCTATCATGATTTTATTCCTTTCTTTCTGTCATGTTCAGGCTGTTTATAGGATGGTACAAGTTCATGGATTGCTCTTTTAAGCGCCTCCGCGTTATCATACCCCAAATTAAAGCGTAATTTATCTAATTTTTCTTTCACCCATTCAGAATCAATATGCGATGGCTTTTCAATAAATATTTTCTCATATTTCGTTGCCATAGCATTTTCCCTGTCGAGAATCAGTTCTTCATAGAGTTTCTCCCCTGGTCTGAGCCCTGTAACATGTATATCAATATCTACATCCGGTTCAAATCCACTGAGTCGAATCATATTTTCTGCTAAATCACGTATACGTACAGGATCGCCCATATCTAAAATGAAAATTTCCCCCGAAAGTGCCAAAGAAGCTGACTGTATAACAAGCTTAGCAGCTTCTGGTATTGTCATAAAATAACGAATGATTTCTTCATGTGTAAGTGTTATGGGTCCACCTTCTTCAATTTGCTTTTTGAATATTGGAATAACACTGCCGTTACTGCCAAGTACATTTCCGAACCGAACAGCTGATAGTTTTGTTTTCCCACGGCCACACGATGATTGAACCACCAATTCACAAATCCTTTTTGTTGCGCCCATAATATTAGTTGGATTAACCGCTTTATCGGTTGAGATTAATGTGAATCGTTCCGCATCAAATGCAAGAGAAGCATCTACAACATTTTTCGTGCCAAAAACATTATTTTTAACTGCTTCCATAGGACTTACTTCCATAAGAGGCACATGTTTGTGTGCCGCAGCATGGAATACAACTTCAGGACTGTATGTTTTGAAAATCTCAAATATACGGTCGCGATCACGTACAGACGCAATGAGTACGGTGTACTTTAGCTCAGGATACTTTTTCTTTATTTCTAGTTCGAGTCCGTAAACATTATTTTCGTAAATATCGAGCATTATTAGATGTTTTGGTGTAAACGGTGCAATTTGCCTACAAAGTTCAGATCCAATAGATCCACCCGCACCCGTGACAAGTACAGTTCTGCCACTGATAAATTCGGACATAGTTCCTACATCAAGTTCAACCTCTTCACGCCCAAGTATATCTTTTATATCCACTTCTCGAATTTGATTAATAGAAACTTGACCATCGATAAGTTCATAGACGCCAGGCAAAATTTTAAGCTTTGCATCTGTTTTACTTGCAATATCAACAAAAACCTTAAGTTCTCCACGTTTAAGCGATGGCATTGCTATGATAATTTCATCAACCTTATATTTTAGTACAGCCCACTCAATATCATCTCTTCCACCAACTACTGGTACGCCACTCATTTTTCTATTTTGCTTCATAATATCATCATCAATGATCGCAACCGGATGATAATTGAGTTCAGGATGATCACGCATTTCCTTTAGGATAACCGATGCCGCCTGACCAGCACCTAAAATCATGACGTTTGTACAAGTCGCTAACCGTTTATGCTGTTTATTTTTCCAAATTCTGAGCAGACGATAGCTAAATCTAACGCCACCTAATAGCAAAATATCTATAAACCAGGTCAGTATATAAATACTTCTTGGAAATGCAAGCTCACCAATAATAATATAAGTCAGCGTCATGGCCGTTGCAAAACTAACCGCCTTAACAATTTGAAGCAGTTCATTCATACCCGCATGTTCCCACAAGCTGTTATACATGCCGAATATATATAGTACAACAATTTTTATAAGAACGAGTGTCAGAAGCGCCCCATGCAAGACTTCCAAATAATCATGGACGATTTGAGACGTAAAAAACTCCGTGTCAAACCTGAGCATGAAAGCCAATATGTACGCAAGTATAATTGCGATTATATCAAATCCGATTAGAAGAGATTGCCGAAAGGCTCGCTTCATAATAACACCCCTTTAATTACACCGTTTCGTTCCAATAGTGCTTAAAAAATACGTAAAATGCAGAAACCATACACCCCAAAACAGCTGCAATCACCATGTTGAGGAGTCTTCTTGGCCCTACCGGATTATCATTTACTACTGCTTTTGAGTTTACAAGTATTGTATACTTACCAATATCCGCTGACTCCGCCACACGAGATTCTTCATAGCTTTTTACAAATTGATCGTAAGAGGACTCTGCACGCGACACATCTTTCATAATCAACTTCTCTTGATTACTTTTTTCAGCATAGGTCACATTTAAACTTTCCAAGTCATTTGATAATTTCGCAATTTCTTTTTCAATGAGTGCTTTTGTCTTGTCAAACGTGGTCTTCAAATTTATCTTTTTCTGATTCAAATTCTCAAGCTCAATTTTTAGGCCATTGGACTGACTAATCAGTTTTACATAATTTGAATTGAGGACCTCATTCTCAAGAACCAGACCTAGCAAGCTGTCTCCGGTTTCACCTTCAGCTTGCGCAATGGCTGTTGCAGTGTTGTCCTGAAGTACGGATTGATTCTGTACTATGAATTGGTCCGTTTCATTTAACAGTGCATGGACATTGCTGTTTTCTTTTTCTTTAAGCAAAATACCATTTTCAACATTTAGTATGTCTCTTTCATAATTCACAGACAGTGTATCGAGTTCACTTTTAAGCCCATTCAACCTTCCTGACTTAGAAGAAATTTCTGCTTGTATTTCAGATGTTCCTGGAGACTGTGCTAAAAACTCCTTATACACTTCAAGTGCGGCATCGAGCTTTGCTTTTTCTTCTTCAACCTTCTGACTCAAGAACTCAGAAGACTTGGACAGTCGCTGGCTATTCATGTCTGCAACAAAATCCATATACGCTTGTGCAAGTGTATTAGCAATCTGTGCAGCAAGTTCAGGGTCACCCAAAGTTACCCTTACATCTAACAAATTCGTATCCGCGATATTATCAACTGTTATAACACCCTTCAATGATGCGGGTGTAAATTCCTCCTGTAAATTCAGTTCTTCAATGACCCGATTCATCATATCTGTTGTCAGCATTTGCTCCTTATATGTTGCAATGGTTTGGGGAATATTTCCTGAGATTGTATTCATCAATCCCTCAACACCACTTAGGGAACTGTTTGCACTGGCTAAGTTCGCAGAAGCATTGGAAACGAGGAGTATTGTATTTGACTCATACGTCGGTTCCAGCACATAAAAAGTCACTACCGCTGCCAGTGCAATAAAAAATGCAGTAATCCCTGCTATCACTTTTTTCCCTTTGAGTAAAATCAATATCAGTTCCTTTAGTGAAATTTCATCTTCATAGTGCATATCTTGATTTGTCATTACGACCTCCACAATTTCATTTTAATAATTCAATTAGCCACTTTACATCATACCATGAGCCAAGTACTCAAACCAGTTACAATCTTTCAACTTTCTCTTGATTACCACTTTTCTTCATCAACATTGCCAGCACAAAAATTTGTAAAAAGGCTGTATGAACAGTAAAATCATTAAACAGTGTTGCAACACCTATTCCAATAAGCGCTAATGCAAGCATAAATGATTGTTTTGACTTTATACCACTTGAAATTAGCACCACCTGCAATAAGACATACAAAATAAGCGCTATGCCTCCAAACTCTAGAGCCATGCCAATATATCCACTATGTGCCTTATCAACAACCATTGCACGTTCTCTAAAGAAAAGTTCTTTGTTCAGATAATCATTTTGCGGAAATCTCAGCGCAAATGTATCCGCACCTGAACCCAGAAAAATACTTTCTTTTACTTTTGAAAGACTGCGTGTCCAAATATAGACACGGTTGGATCCCAACGTAGCATAGGCGTCATATTTCGATTTTGTTGTCAATAAATCATCCATTTTTCCCATAGGTGAAATAAATTTAATACCTTCATCTGTATCTGCAAAGTCCCACCGCTTCCCTTGAATCAAAAAAGAAACAAACGCAACGTCTTGCACATTTCCAAACTGAAATTGAACTTCAGGCAAATTTTCTATTGTATACAGATTGTTATTAGTCAAAATATTCAAGATTTCACCTTGGTCATCTGTCAATTCGGCAATTACATCCCCGTTCAAAATGTCATAATAGACATTTACTTTCTGATCATTTTCAAATGCCCAGTGAATATTTTGTCCGTCTGTTTCTACCGACTGGATAAAAGAATGTATTTCTCTAGGCTCAAATACTTCAGAAAGCTTTCTCGACATAACTGAACCCGTTGCAGCGTTTGCACCTACAGTAGCAATTACTAAAGCAGCTAGCCCAACCAGCATCTTTCTTCTATGTTCTTTCATTTTTAAGAAGACCCAAACAACCGATACCATCAGCATAACACCAATTGCAATAATCCCCGATCTCGAATAAGACCCGACAAGCATCACTAAAGAACCTAAAATGAGTAATCCCCATACGTATTTAAAGACTTTAAAATTTTCCTTGATAATTGCATACAGCCCTACAGGAAGCAGCATACTAACATAACTACCCACCATATTCGGATTATACAGAGTACTGTATACGTGCGCCTCGCCAAAAGAAAACTTTAATGCATTCCCGCTCTTTTCATATATTTCTTTTCCAAGCAGGAGTCGTGCGCCTAAATCTGTTCTGAAGAAATCTTTTCCAAACGCTTGAAAAGCACCTACACCAACAATCCATATTGCCGATAGCATAACAATCCTAAGTATCATACGTTCATCATCTTCATTATCAATAATACTGTATGTATAAGTCAAAAGAACCAAATAACTCAGCCATATCCAAGTTCCTTGGAGTTTTTCCGGATAACCTGACCATGCAACATTTGCATAGTCTGAAAACACCGCACTTGCAACAATGAGTGCTGCAAAAGCCAATTGCCCCCATCCAAACTTAATCTTTTTTGTACCTTTTATGACATAAAACACAACCATTAATATAAGTGCTAATATTGCAGCAGCTAGAATAATTCGCGACCGATAATATGCAAAAACATCGCTTACGTAATACTGCGATGGATTCCAAGGCAACTCACCTAGTTCAGGAAACTCCATGATTTTAAGCCTTACAACAATCGGTGCTATAATGCCCATAAGCAAAATGGGTACAAATTTTATCCAGTCAATCCATGTTCTTTTTTTTATCGAGCCCAGTGCCTTATCCATCTGCGATTATCTACCTTTCATGATTAGTTACCTGAAATATTATAACATACTATATCCCTACATCCAAACGGCTAATACCGCTTGAGAGTTACGTCATAAACACCATCTGCACTAAAAATTCCACCTTGAACTTTAAGATCCCGTACTGTGACTTTGGCATCATTCATATTGGAGCCGTTTACCAGCTGAAGACGTACTGAAAATCTATCTTGGATATCTACAGCCTCGATCCCCACATTTCTTCGATGATCTCCTACCACTTCTGTCACTTTGAAAAATGACTGATCCACCGTTTCCGGTACAGGATGTGAAAATTCCATAATAATATTGTGTTGATCTCTGAAATAGGCCTGCTTTACTGTGACTTTATATTGAGGTATGTCAGTAAACTTCTTTTCGACTTGAATATCTACCTCATGTTCAACACCAAATTCGTCTGTGTAATCGCCCTTTAAACATATCGTTCTTGTTGAATTCCGACCAACCGCATCGCTTAGACTTAGCACAATATGCAAGGTACTTGAAGTATTGTCACAAAGTGTCCTGTCCAGCGCTACATCTTCAACAGGGTGATTACTCATCCAAATAACATCCATAGATGCCAGACTTTCCTCTTTAATCACCTTGTTCAGCTTAATTTTCATATTCGTTGGATCCAGTAACGTTATATCAACAATTTCAATTTCCATTACACCGTCAGTTACAGATAAAATACCCTCATAAGCCTCTCCACGATAAAGTGTGTTGACCGATTTTAGCAGATATGTTTTTTCTATTTCTGGTTTCTTTAAATAAAGAATTAAGATAGTCTGTCTTTCGTCTTCGTCAAGACACCATCTTCTATTCACCACGGAAACAGTTTCACCATCAGTTGTGAAAAGTTCAGGCATGAAATTGCTTGTCATTTCCTGAGTAAATTCAACTTTTATCACATCATCCCTGAGATATTCTGCACTCTTAATTTTTACATCTTGCGCATTTGTCGTTTTATACATAAACACTTCTATATATTCACTCTCCACGACTGCACCATCTGACATCTCTGTGTGTCCTGGAATGCGCAGACTATACTCTTTGCCACCTTCAAACGTGATATCTTCTTTCAGCCTGCATACCAATCGTTTTTCTCGAACAATATCACCAACAAATTCAACATTAGAATCATACTGTGTTGAGATTGGTTGACCGTCCTCATATAATTCTAATGCTTCGTTACATATCTTAACACCATCTACGGGATGATTAAAACACACCTCAAAGGTTTTTGAATCAATTATATTCGCCTTTGACATATGTACGTCCAAGCCATCACCACTTAGTTGCACGATGACATCAAAATCATAATTTGAATAAAAAGTCCCATTCAAAAAAATACAGCTTCCATTCAGAATATATTTTTTCCCACTCAATAGGTTTTCGGCATAAAAAGTTCCCCTATTCGGTTCTTCCATTCTATACTCTGAAACCTTAACAGAAGTGTCTGGATTGTTCCATTCAGTAAACGTAAATTCGGAAAAATCACCGGTTTCTATACTGCTATTAAAATCTATTGTAATTTTATTTTCAGAATAACTCCCATACAATAAAACGGTCTCAGCTGCTGAATAATTTCCCAGCAGCATGAGACAAAATATTGTACTCAAAATAATTTTTTTTATCAAAGTTCCGCCCTCTGTCTTTAATCCCAAGGACCAACTACGCGTTTACTTGTATTAATGCTGTACCTTCCAGTCACGTCATATATATTATCTAGCTCTATGAAAACATCGTACATATTCGACGCTTTATCAAGCCCAATAACCCACATATAATCATTCCAAGCATCAACACTGTCAATACGAAGCTGGTCATCTCTACCATCAGGATCATATACTACTTTTATATAATCTTCTATATTACTGTATGCGACCGTTGGATGTGTAAACCTGCATAATATGTGCTGTTCATCTAAGAAAATAGCTTCGTCAATGCGATACTTCACTTGACCTACGTCAAGCGTTTCAAATGAAAGATCTTGATTCACAGGAAACTCCACATAACTTTTATTATAGAGTGTACCTTTCACATTGAGTGTGTACGCTGTATTTGACTTGAACACACTTTTAGGTGCTAATATCCCTTGAATAAAATAAGGATTCTCTGGTTTTACATTTAGAGAATGTACTTTAACTTCACGATTAATAAGCTGTCCTGTTGTCATCATTTTCAAGTCAATAAGTTCCAGTGATGCTGGTTCAATCTCTTGGTTCAATTTCAACTTAAAGGTCACAGGATCAATCATTTCAAACGACTCAATCTGAATTGGTTCTGTCTGCATCGCATCAGTAACTTTAATGGTTGTTGAATAATTTTTTCTTCCCAGAACGGATTGCAATCCACTTAAATGTATTATATCGCCCGGTTGCAATTCTTGTTCAAATACCACCATAAGCTTTGATTGCTGTTCCTTTTCGTCAAGTTTCAAGTTTGTCGACATTGCTGCAATAGACTCATTTTGACTATCAGTGGCATAAACGATTGCTTCCCCTTCCATATCCTGATTGAATGCAAATTGAATAGAATTTGTATTCAATTTAATCATATCTGTTTTTACATCACTCAGTGCCCAGTCTTCCAATCTATATAATATGATTTTCGAAATTGTTTGGTCAGCATGCGTACCATACTCCGAAATGAAATCGTCTCCAAAATACAGCTCGTAAGGTTTGTCATATTCAAATACAAAATCTGAAGTAACTTCACATACAACACGGTACTCCATATCTTCACTTATGTGTAAAATTTTAACGGTATTAACAATGCCATTAAGCACCGTTTCTCCATCTTCAACAATATGCATTTCCTTAAGCATCGCTTGCGTCGGTTTAACAGGATGACTCATTTGAAACTCAAATATCTTGTCAGATATTATTTTCCCTTTAATGGGCATGAATCCATATTGGTTTTGTGCAAATACAGGTATAATTCGCGATTTGTATGACGAATAATACGTCCCATCAATTTTCACATACTTGAGTTCTAAGATATACATTTGACCTAGTTTCAAACGCGCCGCTTTTATAAGCAGTTCATTTTTATCTAACGCAGGCGTTACCTCCATGATAACCTGCTTTCCTGCTTGTCCAGCTTCATACAGATTGTACACAGTATTACTAAACGTCTCTACCTCGTTTTCAAGCATCACTCGGAATTCATTATTTTCATATACTGAAGTTTCCAGCATTGTACCACTCGTGTAATCAAGCGTATTCGAATTGGCTGAAAAAGCAGCGGAACTACTTAACATTAAGAATAATGCGAGCATCACAACCAATTTTCTCAACGTTAAAGCCCCCTTTACTCTGATTTCTCAAACAACAATTGATTTTCTGAAGTAATGACTTTAAAATCGAATGATTCTCCTGGCATTACAAGGATACTCATTGGTTTCTCTAACTCACAATCTCGACTTTCGACCTTCATATCAATTCGCCCTTCTCGGAGTCCTGTAATAATGCCATCCCCAATTTTCGAAAAATCAAATTGATCAAATAGCAATTTTCTATTTTCTTCAGGTATTTTGCAGTACCCAAATTTTCCAAATTCTAAGATGCTTTCATAAAGCGCAATTTGCTCATTATAGGCCCTTACATCTCTTAGTAGATACGCTTCGCCTTTGCGTTCAGTTTGAATCGCTTCTTTTCTTGCCTCATAATAAGCGATTTGATCCTCTACATATGAAGTTGAGAAGTACACGCCTGTTTCCTTAATGTCGAAAGTATCCACAATTGGCTTATCAAATCTATAAACTGTTCTAAATTCTCCAACTGGTTTATAAACTGCATTTGCATCTACAGTTACTTTATCAGGAACTGTAAATCCGACCGACATCGGATACACACCAATTTCCATATTATCGCTAAAAGATCCATCTTTGGTTTTCACTTGAAGTGTTGTTTCACCAATTTTATGCGCAATTAATTTATTATCTTTTACTTCTACAATTGTCGGGTTGCTCGAAGTCCACTCAAGATCCAGCCACTCAATTTCATCCAAGCTCATATGTCCTGCAGTTTTAATATCTGCTTTAAGTTCAACTTCTTGACCAACGTATAGAGCCTTCTCTCCATCCTTCACAACAATAATCAGATCGTCTGCGATACTCACACCTTGAAGCATAGTTCGCACATATACGGATGCTTGTGCAACACGGCCATCTGGCGTACGTGCATAAAGAACCATCCTACCCGCCTCACTCGGTGTAAAATAGAAACCGTCTTCCCGCTTTTCAATCTGTGTACTTGGTCCTTGTGATATGGACACTTGAAAGCCGTCCAATGATTCGTAATCAGGAATCGTTCTAATCTCAAGATATTGCTCTTTGCCAACGTAAGTTGGTGTCTCAACACCTATGATAGAAATTGCGTCGTACTCAATTTCTGGTGTAGGATTTCGCGCTGCTCTGACATAAACCCACGCGTTATCCTGATGACTTCCATCAAGAGTAGTAGCTGTAATTTCAGTTACGCCAAACTCGTGTGTTGTTATAATACCATCAACTACACTTGCAACGGCTTCGTTACTCGACTCCCATATTACGCCTGTTTCATATATATCATTCACATCATCAGAAATCAGTTCATAGTTCACTTCATCTTTCATTCCAATGTTATCGAAGGTAATTATCTCATCTTTAAGCATAATACCAGCAACTGTAGAATAAACTTTTAATGTAAACTTGCCTGCTGCAACGCGGTCTCTATCAATATAAATTAGTTCGCCTTCACCGGCCGAAAGGGCTTTAATCGTGTTATCATCGCCCACTTCTACTATCTCTGGTGTTAAGTTTAGAATTTCAAAATTCGTAGCCTGTTCTCTGGAATTTACATATCGCACATCTGGAACAAAATTTTCTCCAACTTTAAGCACTTCTGCAAAGCTGTTGTTGATTCGCAGACGCTCTTCACCTTCTACGTCGCGAATTATCAGCACTACTGAATCCGTGAAAACACCATCTCGCGTCACTGCAGAAATCTTTACTTTACCAAGACCATATGGATAAACTCTGCCATTACTGTCTACGCCGGCAATTGATGGCTCATTCACTGTCCAGATCAAATCACCTGCTGTCTGTTGAACACCTAGGCTTCTTGTTAGTGTGTAACTAATATCAAAGACTTCACCAATTGGTATGGATTTAGACCCTTGGGTAATATCAAAAGATTTGAAGTCACTTTGTACTTCAATATCTATATAGCCATTCTCGACTTTGCCATTTTTCAACACCTGAACTTCTACTGTTGTTTTTCCAGGCATTATCCCCTTTACGAGTCCTTGTGATGAGACTGTCGCAATTTCAGGACTTATCGAAGTATACAAAACATCTATATCACTAAGTGACTGATTATCTAAATCCGAAATATAAACCTTTTCAGTTTCACCTACCTGCAGTACTAATGTCCCGCTTTGATCAGCAAAAGCAGGTGTTGTACAGAATGCCAATACTATCAGAATTACAAGAAGCGTCGATTTGTGTCTCAGTAAACGCATAGTCTTCCCCTTTCATCTTGTCAGTACTCTCACTCAATCTCATATTCCAGTTCTGTATACGAAAATTGTCCAGATGGATCTTCCACGCGCAACACAATGAGTACCTTTTCATAATCTGACGGATACGCATCAAATTCCAGTATAACTGTCTTGCCATTGACTACTTGCACCGTTTCCGGATAATTATACCGTTTATCATTTCCAACACGGTATTCAATCTCATATAAATTATCGTTATCTGCTTCGTCCACATCAATAAAATCTGTAAACTTAATCATAATAATCCCAGGACTGATTTCCATTACGGACTCAATGTCAACGTCCTCTTTATAATCATCTGTTCCGCGTACAATTTCAATTTCCTTTTCTGCTGAAACCCCACGATAATCACTCACACCTGACCCGACTTCGACTTCATACTTTTCATCTTCATCAAGCTCGGTATCTTCATCCAAGTAGATATACAGTCTATCCGGCTCTTCTTCGAACCATGCAACGTCGTTAACTTCTATGTCATTGTCAATATCTACATCAACAGAAGCTGAATGTTCATCCAAATACATATCATATTTTAGTACCAACGTATAACGATCTAAGACATCTGCATCATCTAGTTCTGGACGCACCTCATCATCCTCTCCTTCAAACTCAGCCTTATATCGATTGATTTCATCTAAATTGAAAACATCTTGAACACCATCTACTTCAAGCTCAAATTCTTCATCTTCACGCATTCTGCTAAATTTTAGGAGTACTGTATCAAGTAGAACTTCACCATCCTCTATTTTATAAACAATATCCTTTGGCGTTTGGGTCTTTCGCGTATCCCGATTTGTTAATTCATAATTCGTTTTGGTAAAGGCAGTTTCATAATCCACTGTACGCGAAAACTCAACTTGTAAATAGTATGTATCAAAAGGTTCTACATCAACAACACTAAAGTCATCCAGCTCCTGGTTTTCACCAACAAACTTGTATGTGTCACCTTCACCTTTATTCATATAAGCCTGATAAGCGCTTTTCAAATCGCCCCTAGCCTCAAACACATATTGATTACCCGCTTCAATCTCAAAATCAAAGAATTCTACAAGAATTTTGTCATCTTGATTTTCCAGAGTTTTAACTTCCATATTACGATAACTTCCATCTGTCAAACTCCCAGACTTCCCGAATCTGTAATTTAGCGCCGATTCGGCATTCTTATCGATTGGATGTGTAAAAGTCACTAGAATATGTGATGCATCCGCAATTTCAACATCTTTGATTTTAAACAAATCTGATTCGATTTTCTCACGTGCAATTCCTGTAAAGCTCGTAGAAAGATCTGATGTTTTAAACCCTTCCTTATCCGTAACACTGTCAATTTCTACAGTGTATTTGTCACCTTTGTACATTGGTACATCAGTTTTTATACTAACTTCTTTTCCATCTATTTCCACATCGTCAATATCATAAGTGCCATTATTTGTAGAACTAATTGTAATATTATCTTTTGTAAGTGTTTCTACAGCCTCATTAAGTACCACTTTCAAGGTATTGTAATCTGCCAGTTCAGCACTGACAATTGCAGTTGCCTCTGCATCAACTTTATACAATCCATATTTTTCTGCGATGTCTTTACGCGTAACACCTTGCTCAATTAGATTTTCTATCATAAGAATTTCTTTATCATCCATGTATTTATCTAAAGACAAGAACAAATTGTGTACCACATCTTTACGGTAATAACTGCTATTATCATCTACAGTAACAGTATGTAATATATTGTCCGATATGCCGACTTCATACGCTTTTGCATAAACGGTATCCCATGTAAAGTCACGATCTGAATCATACTCCATTGCACTAAGCAGCATAGTCAAAAATGCTTTTTCCGTTACATACTCATCAGGTCTAAATGTACCATCCGGGAATCCTGCAATAATATTTTGACGCTTGCAATATCCTACATAAGGTGCAAACCAGTCCGTTGTTTCAGCGTCGGAAAATTCTTTTGTTGAAAATTTTTCCTTATTCTGTAGTACATAATTTTGTTTTCCCATAACCTTCACAATAAATGTCGCGGCTTCACTTCTCTTAAGTTTCGCATTAAGATTGTAGTCAATCCCATCTCCACTTAAGATATGCATGGTATTTAATGCTTCTGCCTCATAATCGTAATCTACACCTGCAAAAGTGGGGACTGTAAGCATTATGGCTAGGGAATATATACAAATGGATGAAATAATCTTCTTAAACATTGAAAAATCTCCTTATCAAGTATTTACAGTTACATTATATCCTATTATTGGATACGTGAGAAGAAAGATTGCAGAACGATTACAAGCAAAAAAGCCTCAACAAATTGTCGAGGCCCTTTCTTTTTTTATTCATTGATAAATTCAGCCGTATTTTCTGAAATGTAATTATCGAATTCTGAAACAGCTATATAGTGGCTTAATTTTGCTTCAGCATTATTATAATATGCATCTTCAAAATCTATGCGAGCATCCATATAATCTTGATGGCTCACAAGTCCATTGTCATATTTTAATACTGCTACGTCATATTCTTTCTTAGCTATCTCAAACGCCAGCTCTGAAATCTTATAATTTGTATCAGCAATCAAAACGTCATTGTATTTTGAAATAACATCGTACTTCAGTTCTCTTGCTTTTGTAATGAGCTGGTTTCCATAATTGAAGATATCATCTTCTAATTGGTCTAATTCAGTAGCAACATCTCCAAAACCTTTAAAACGCGATTTCAGTTCCTTCTCTTTTTCAGCTATCGCCTTGGCTTGCTCAATTGTAGAAACCTGATAGCTTTTTTCAGCCACTTCATTGGCTAAGGTGTAGACATCTTCAATTTCAAAATTTGCATTTGGAATTGCTACAGCTGCAACTTCAACTTTTGATGTAGGCTCTTTGCCAATAAAAATATTGTAGTCTGCGCGCAAATCTTCAAAACTACTCTTCGCTTGCAATAGTCTCAGATATGTCTCATCATACGTCTTTTCGAACTCCATTAGTTCAAGCTCAGTAATCTGACCAAGTTCGAACTCTAGTTTCTTACTTTCAAGTTTCTCTTTCATCTGGTCATAATCTTTTTGTATAAACGCAACTTGATCTTCGTAATTCACAAACGTGTAGTACTTTTCTACAGCTTCCAGCATAAGCGCATTTTCCTGCTGCATGGCACTATATCGTTCGTCTGAAAGCGACTTGTTGGCTTGTAGAGGGCCTAACTCAAGTAATGATTTATCTTCGTAGCTGTAGCTCTCGTTATCGCTTCTTCCTGCCATTACAGAGTTAGACAGGTTCATCGCAGAGCGATAATCTTCATACTCTCGTTCGAGTTGACGTTCCATGAGAAGCCACTCTGAATTCGCACTTTTCGCCTTCTCTATTATAAAATTCAAGTTCGTATTCTCAGTATCTGCATATGCAACCGACGTCATAAGGCCTAGCGCTATTGAACCTGCCAGTATACCTTTAATCAATCTTTTCATTTAGGCACCTCGCTTAATTATATAAAATCCCGTTATTAACCAACACATCGTACTTCAATATTCCTTTTTCAAGAGCTCGCTGGGCTTGGAATAATCCCTTCCATGCCGCATGATATACAAGTTCAGCTTGATTTAACTCTGTCATTGTTATCAGTCCTTGATCATAAGAAGCCTTCGCATTTGTATAGCTTACAGTAGCGTTTTCGTGGGTCTTCTTTTGATTATTCAGCGCTTGCATCTTTGACAAAATGTCTGCATAACCATAGCGCACACTTGCTTCTATTTCACTTTTCTTATCTCTTACTTGATTATTATAGTATTCAAGATCGTCAGTCAGCGTATTGTACTCATCACCAAATTCCCGTCCCGAGGCTTTCATATATAGGTCATAGTTCGCTTGTTTGACTTCTAAATCAAGTTCAAGCCCCTTCAGTTCGACATTTGCTGCCATTGCCATTTCTATTTCTTTAGAAAGAGGTACAGTATCTAGAATATTATTTTCATTATTCATTGACGAAAGCAACAAAGTTTCTTCAGGATCAATTCCAAGCACATTCTTAAATGAAGAAATCAGTTGTTCCTTCTGGTAATCGTACTTTTTAAGTTCTAGTCGCTTTTGCTCAAGTTCAAGCCCATTAATTTCATAATCTATTCTGGACAGCATGCCTTGCTCATACAGCGACGCCATATTGTCATTGACTTTTTCCAGCAATGATACTTCCTGCTCAGAAAGTTCAATTGCCATATCAAGGTCATATGATTGAATGTACAGCTGAATCACTGCATTTTTCATATTTCCTTTTATCAAATCGATATTATTGAGTGTCTTTTCAACTGCTGCCTTCGTTTGAATTTCAAGAAGCAGTGCGTTCTTCTCATAATTTTCATAAAGCTCTTCGTCTGTCAAATCCGGTTCATCATTTCCAAATATGAGTAGGTATTTCATGAACTCAAGTTCTTTACCTGTACGCTTAACTTTATCCGCATCTTCTAAGGACTCAACAACATCTGCTTTATACTCACTGGCAGTCATTCCCGACGGTACTACGGATGTGTCTCCACGCCCTAATGCCTCAAGTACTTCCAGATCGGATTCAAAATTATCAATTATATTTGTACGATAGCCAAGCTCCGCATTAAGCTCCTCAGTCGTCATATCCTTCAAATGATCATAATCCTTATCGGCATCATCTTCATACCACATGTCTTTAAAATCATCATAACTATCCATCATCAAAACCAATTGATTTCGACTTTGAAGACCACTGCGTACAGTATCATTCAATGTTATCATTTGACTTTCTATGTTTTTAATATCTTGACTATTATCGATCGCCATATCCATGGCTTCGTTTAAATCTAATGAATACGTATCTGCAAAAGCAATCCCTGTCCCAAACAAGGTCAACTGAGCAGATAGAGTAAACAATAATAAGAATTTGGCGAATTTTTTCACCTCTTCTACCTCCTTTTAGTATAATCAGCTTCAATACTTATAGTATCAAATACAGTTTAGAATTTGATGAATAAAATCTAAACATTTGATTAATTATTTATATTAATATGGATTTTGATCGGAAACATACTGTTTGAACTCTTCTCTAGACGCTCTGCCGATTTGCCGATTGTCTTCCCACTTTGCATACGTATTTTTGCCAGTAGCATCTGTAAAACGCCCTATGCCTGACCATAGTCCAAGATCCCACTCCCCGTAGTATACCTTGCCGCTTGCATAGCTCTGTTTTCCGACACCATGCTTTACCCCCATATAGAATTCACCAATATATTTCCCGCCATCATTATAATACATTTCTCCGACACCATATGGAATTCCGTCTTTAAATGCCCCTTTGTACACATCTCCATTACTGAATATAGCGCGTCCTTCTCCACTGAGTTGGCCACTTGTAAAGATTCCTGTATAATATGAGCCTTCTATAGTAATAAGCTCACCTTGACCTGATGGCACTCCATTTTCTATCATACCTATGAATACACTGCCATCCATTAATTTGATTTCACCATTTGCAGCATCCTCTTTAGCAGTAACTTGAATGCTATTTGAATTTAGCATCACCTTATATCCAATTTTCTCAAACACTTTAACTGGTATGTATATTTGACTACCTATAAATTGAACATCAGAAGATAATAATTCATCATCCAAGTAAAACGAAAACACACCTGTACTTCCATATGTATTCGTGTATAGAAAAAAAGCTAAAACTGCAAGTAAGACCCCTATTTTTTTTTTCAAACTTCACACCTCCTAGACTATTCTAATTATATCAAAATTAGGACTTTATCGATTCCCTATTTATTATAGAACGCAGCTTCTCCAATCCTAAATTTATTCATTTCAAGAACATAAGTATAGTAACAAATCTGTCTATTTGCAATCATACTGTTGCCATTGAAATCTATCTAAAAAAGAGGCAACCAAATGGTTGCCTCTTAAATAGAAATCTAACTTTTACTAGTGTACAGTATCAAGTTCAATTTCACTTGTTACGTAACGTACATTGTCGCCTTCTTTAACTACAAGAATAGCATGTGTCGCTACATCACCAGAAATAGCAGTGCCAGTAAACTCGTACTTAAGCATTTCTTCATCAAGAAGAATGTTTGTTAGAGTAGTACCTGTTTTTCCTGTTTCAGGAACTAGAGTGATAGTCTCAATAAGTGTAGATGAATTTACGTATTCGTCAATATCAACTGCATCATCGTTATCATTATCTTCACCATAAACACCATCATCATCTCCATCTATATCAAATACATATAGAGTGTAAGTGAAATCAGCATCTGACTCTAGATTGTCAATCTTTAGATCGTACGCAATTGAAGTACCAGAAGTAGTTTCGAATTCACTTAGGACTTCAACTGTACCAGTTACAGTACCAACAACGATATCAGCAGTTCCACCTTCAAGACGACGGTCAGCACCAGGTGTTACAGTTACGTCATACTTAACACCATCAAGGAATGGAGTGTAATCTTCAACAACTAGGTAGAAGTCATCATCGTTAGTTGGGAATGCGACTAGATAAGTATCTGTAGTTGGATCGTACTCTTTCACACCACCAGCAATAGCGTCATCTACTTTAGAGCTAGAAGCTTGTGTAATGCTTACGAATGCATCACCAGTTACAAAGTCATCATCATCAATTACTTCAAGTTTAGTACCATTAATGTAAGATACGCCAGTGAATGGGTTACCTACATATGGAGTTGAGCTACCAGCAAATGTGAAGTCATCACCTTTACAGTCAGAATTCTCACCGAAAATTGATTCTACGTTAGAGTCAACAGTGATTTCATAAGTGTCGTCACCGTCTAGTAGATCCCAGCTTGAACCTTCTTTAAGAATGATTGTTACAATGTTATCATCGTAATCAACGTCTTCGAATGAATCTAGCTTACCGTCATTCCAGTCATCATCATCTTTATTAACGATGTAGTAATCGCCAGCATCGCTTAGATTAACGTTCCATTCGATTTCAATTTCACGTTCATTAATAGCACGTACTTCATCAACCTTAGGCTCGTCATCTTCTTCATTGTTTGTATCGAATGAAATTGTTTCCATTGATACAGGACGACCGATAAGGTCAGTTACGTACTCGTTCAGATCAACTATCAGAATTTCATCATCTTCATTGAAGTAATCTGCATCGTCAAGATCTAGAATAAGAAGTGTCTCGTCAGAATCATCATCAAGAGTCACGTCGTAGTCAGCACTACCACCTTCTGTAGTAGAAAGCTTGCCATCTTCATTTGAATCTTTGTAAAGTGGCATTAGTACGTCACCATCTGAGTTTTTGTTTGTAAATGCAGCATCATTGATTGCTTCAATATCAGCTTCAGATAGAATTTGAATCTTCTCATCGAAGTATACATGTACTTCATCTGGAGATTCTTGATCAGCAGAATCAACTTCTACAGAATCTTTATCAAGGTATGCTTTTGAGTTTGTTGCAGTTGTAGTACCTACCGTATCTGCAGTAAAGTCAGGTTCTAGTGAAACTTCTTCATCATCATCATAGTCTACTGTATTAAGCGCAGTATCTGTTAGGTTAGAAGAGAAGCTTACGATTTCGAACTCAACATCTTTGCCTTGTAGATTTACAAGTGCGCCACCAGCAGTAGCATATACTCTGTAACCATTGAATACAACAGTTTCATCATCATCAGTTGTAGTAGTTGCAACCATGTAGTATGTGTCGCCCGCAACTAGGTCTTCTGAATCATCAGTTACTTTTACAACAGCATAAGTTGGACTTAGCGCAGGTCTGTAAGTTGGATCAATAGCATTACCTGTAGAAGTAAGCTCAGTCCAAGTTGGGTAAGCAGCAGCCATTACAGCATCCGGCACGCCATCGCCCATTTCCATTTCTTCAGAGAATTCTACAAGAACGATACCGTCTTGCTCTTCAGAAACATTTTCAACTTCTGGACGCTCATCGTCATTTTCGTCAGATGTAGCAATGAAGTCGAATTCATAATCATCCATAGTTCTGTCAGCGAAGTTTTCAATACCGTCAACGATTAGAGTGTACTCATCATTGTTGTCCAGTTCTTCTACTGTAATTACAACTCGGTAGTCATACTCGTCGCCATCAGAATCTTCATCCCACTCAGCGTCGATTGCTTTACCAACACCATCGATTTCGTAGTTAGTTGGGTCTTCAGCGTCAACACCTTTAACCGGATCAGAGAACTCAACGATCAGAGTTTCAAGGTCAACGACTTCTACCTTTTTAACTGCAGATGCGCCATTGTAGTTCACATCGTCAAGGTCAAATGTTTTTTCATCGTCTTCATCCATTGTGTTACCAACGATATCAGCGATATTGTTAACGATTAGAGTGTAGTTTTCGTCTGTGTCCATTGTAGATGTTTCCATGTAAAGAATTTGTTCTTCTTCATCGTCATCTTTGAACCAAACGTTGTAGATTGATAGGTCATCGTCTTCAAACTCATAGTTTGAAACGTCTAGTGCAGTAGCAGGATCAAGATCGTTGTCATCTTTGAAAGTGATCTTAACGATATTTTCTGATAGTGCTTCAGCATCATCCAGCTTAGGCTCGTCATCATCTTCAGAACCAGCACGGAAAGTTTTTTCTAGAGTCTTAGTCGTTGCGTTCTTAGATAGAGAACCGTCAACCATGTAAAGGATTTTCAGTTCGTACTTGTCACCAGCATCCATTTCGCTAGTTTTAAGTGTAACTTTGTTCCAGTAATCGTTGTCAGTGTCTTTCTCTTCGTCAGAATCGTCATCCCAGTAAACGTCATCTACTTCAGCAGATAGGATTTCTACGCCTTCGATAGAGTAGTTAGAAACATCTTCTGCAGTTGCTTTGTCTACACCATGATCATCATCAAAGTAGATTGCAACTTCAAAGTTATTATCTAGTCTTTCTGGGTTAACGTCTTCAATTGAAGGAGCGTCATCATCTTCTACTGGGTAGAAGCTGTTAACGTCTTTGTCCATCTTAACGCCGTCAGCGTTCATTACGTTTTCAGTAGTCAGTTTAAGCGCTTGACGCTTAGTGATGCCTTCAACGTAAAGTTCAACTGTTTTGTAGTCGTCTTTAACTTTAGCGTCAACTACTGTACCTTCTTTGTCGATAGAGTAGTTAGCGATATCTGTAGCTGAATCCCAGTCAACGTTTGTATCGAATTCAACTTCGATTAGACCAGTATCTTCGCCTACAACAGATTCGATTTCAGGCTTGTCAGTCTCTTTGTAAAGACCTGAGAAGTTGTAAGTAGACTCACCAAGAACTACAGTGTAAGCTGAACCAGCTTTAAGTTCTTCAGTGTAAACGTAAACGCGGTCAGCAGCTACAGCTACAACACGCTCAACGTCAACTTCTTCAGAAGTGCCTTTTTTAACTACTGAGAAATCAGCAGCTTCAGCGTCAGCAGCATCAACGTCAGCAGTAAGTACTACGTCAATTACTTTAGTACCAACAGCGTAAGCTTCGTCGATTTCTACGTCAAGAGCAACAACTTCTGGAGTTTCAACTTCTAGTCTGCCAAGCTCAACGCCTAGAGCAACGTCAGAACCTTCTTTAGGCAGGTTAACTGTTGACCACATAGCTGTGAAGCCTTCGCCACGAGTCATTTCTGCAGTTTCAGCAACTTCGATGCCAACACCAGCAGCTTGCTCTACTGAAGCATTGTAATCAGCTACTTCGTAGCCAAGAGCTTTCAGCATGAAAGTTGCAGCCATTTTTGAATCTACAGCTTTGCCAGCGCCGAATGTTCCGTCGCCCATACCTGTAGTCCATCCTTGGTAGAATGCGTACCATACATATGGAGCAAACCAGTCATTCTCAGATACGTCTGAGAAATCAGCTGGAATACCAAATGTAGCAGCCTCTTCTTTAACACCATTCATTTCTGCGATCAGAACCATCATTTGCTCACGCGTAAGTTTCTGATCTTCGTTCAGATTGCCAGCTTGATCGCCAGCTACAAAACCAGCTGCTTTTAGCATTTCGCCAGCAGATTGGTCAGCAGCGAACGTCATTGGCACACTGCCTAGCACTAGTACAAGTGCTAGAACGAGAGAAAGAATTCTCTTCATCTTGCAATTCCTCCTTGTTATGTAGTAGGTTTTTTTGCTGAAGGGAAGATTGTACAATATCAACCGGCCCTCCCTTCAACTAGAGCGGTTGTTGCCCTGAATCGTTTCAGACCCTTAGGGCACCTTCCCGATTCTAGACTGATTATATCACCCACATAAATGGGGGGTCAATCAGCCACAGGGCTTTGTAACATAACTGTAAATTAGAAACAGAGCCCTCCTGGGAATACAACAAGTTGTATTATACATCAGGAAGAAACAAATTTCCATTACAGTCATATTACATTGACAATCACGTGGTGATTAAACTTCACCACGTTAATCACTATACCATAGAAACCTTCTTATGTCCCTAGTTTGCAGCTATTTTGTGGATTATGTGGATAGTGTGGATTATGTTTGACTGCATATTTCACTTATTTTTCTTTCAATATTTCGATAGCTTTCTCAAGTTGCCGGTCTACACCCTTATGGTCATCAGGGTTTTCAACTGCCGAAACAAGCGCCAGGCAGGTATTGACATCAAGCTGCCCGCTGGCACTGAGTCCATAGTCATCCTGGAAGGATACAAGATGACTTTTCATTTCTTCGCTGAAGAGTCCATCCACCGCAACATCATAACCAAGGTAAGCCAGACGCTGCTGCGCGCCGTACACATTCAGGCCAACTTGACCAGCACCATAACTCTGCACTTCCGACATCGGTGCAAAATATTCAGGATCCAGCGCATATGTGGATGCAAGTGAAACTTCAACATCAGGCTTGATGCCAATTTCATTCACAGGATTGCCCTTTGCCGTAAGATACTGGGCAACTGTGAGCTTCATACCCATCTCACTTTGCAGGTCGATTACCGACTGAACGGTTCCCTTTCCAAAGGAATTCACACCTACGATTTTTGCAATGTCATAATCTTGCAGCGCACCAGATAATATTTCAGATGCGCTTGCCGATCCCGCATTGATCAGTACAGCAATTGGTCCCGTGTATAGAGGGGCAGTTTCGGCCTCTATGACCTTATCTTCATAGGCGCGGTAGTCAATCTGAACAATTGGCTGTCCCGACTCCAAAAACAAATCGGCAATCTCCACGACTTGATCAAGCCGTCCGCCAGGGTTATTTCTCAAATCAATCACAAGACCTTCAACAGAAGCATCCTTTGAGATTTCCTCGATTGCGGCCTTGAAGTCTTTTGCTGAGTTTGCATTGAACTGTTTCAACCGCAAATACGCAATGTGATCTTCTCGAATTTCGTAGTTGACAGGGTGCACTTCAATAACCTCTCGAACAAGGTCTATATCGATTGGCTCAATTTTTCCTTCCTTTATAATGGAAAGACGCATTTTCGTACCAGGTTCTCCTCGCATTATACGCACCGCTTCATCGAGAGAAACACCCTTGAGACTATTTCCATTCACTGCGATGATCAGGTCATTGGCTTCGAGCCCCGCACGATCACCCGGTGTGTCTTCTATCGGCGAGACAATTTTTATGTAGTCTGTGTCGGCATCCTTTGTCACGGTAATACCGACACCCCCAAAGGCGCCATCCGAATTTTCGCTATATCGCTTGTACTCTTCAGCATTATAATAGGAACTATACGGATCAAGTTCTTCAAACACACCTTTAAAGGCACCTTCGATCAGAACCTCCTCATCAATCTCATCCACGTAGTATTTATCAATTATTTCCATTACAACATCTAGATAATCCAGTTTTTCAGCAGCTGCAGGCTGGATTGGTATTGCCACGCTCATCTGAGTTGTCATCATGACAAGACTCAACGTGATAATCCATACTCTTGCGATACGTTTTTTCACATAAACCATCTCTCTTTCTTAAATAAAGCGCGTCTTTATAAAACTCAGTTTAAATATGACTCCATCTCACAAACTAGTAGCGATTGATTATTTTTTCTCTGTAATCATAAGTGATGTTATCTTTTATATGTTTTATGAAAGTTTCTAACATAACTGCTGCTTCGGCTCTAGTCACAACCTTGTTTGGTCGTACAGTGCCATCTTCAAAACCAGTAATCAGACCAATTTCATTTGCAACATAAATACCATCCTTGGCCCAGCTTGCAATGTCTGCATCATCTGTAAATACAGTCGTGTATGGTGGCGCTGGCGCAAGGTGTGTCATTCCAAGCGCATTTACCATGATAGATATGGCTTCACCCCTTCGAAGGGTTCTATCTGGCATAAAATAGTCACCTTCTCCAACCATAAGTCCTTTTTCCTTCACAAATTCCACGTAGGCTAGGTTTGGATCATCACTGTCCACATCCAGATATAGATCTTCCCTATCTCGTTGTCTATCTCTACGGATAAGCTCTTCTATTGTGTAAGGTTCTACTGATGCGATAGACTTTGTTATAGCTCTTGCAAAATCCATTCGGTTCACAGGCAAATCCGGCCCAAAAAATGTGGTATCTGCCGAAAAGACTTCAAGGCTTGTAAGAAGATAAATGCTGTCTTCTGCCCAATGTCCGCCGATATCCCTTATTTTCGAAGTGATGAGGCTTGTAGAGTCCTTCATGATATTGTTCTTGAGGTTCTCTTCCCCTTCATTACGGAGAACGTCATTGGCGGTTCCATCTTCTGTAAATGTCGGGAGATTGTAAGTGTATTGAAGCACGTTTTCTTCATTCTCAACTTTGACATAATTGCCTCTGAAGCTTATATTTTGCGGATCAGTCTGCGAATATTTCAATTGACTCCGCATCATTGAACTCATTTTCAGTGTGACGTGCCCATTCCAAATATCTGTTTCTGTATCATCTGAAGCACTTGGAATCTTTGCTTCGATGTCATACTCAAATACTTGCGTTTTTGAATTCCCCCATAGATGCTCATATCCAACATAAGTGTCACTTGATATTTCAACTGTCACAACACCCTCGTTGGTATATTGATCGCCATTGATGAAATACTTCCGCTTGGCATATAAATTTCCATTAAAATAATCCACCGCCGGGGTATTGTCAATGAGTTCAGATTCGTCAAACAGGTACCCCGCAAGGGTATATACATCTCCATTGACATCAACAGACTCGTCAAGACTACTGATGTCCGCCTTATACGTGGTCTGCTGCATCGACTCATTCACAACTTCGACAACATCATAAGTTACGCTTCTTGAAAGCACCACTGCTTCATCAATATTTTGAAGCTCATAACTGTAAGACTGCTTATACTCAGTATCTCCATCACGCGGTGGTGTTGCAACTTCGACTGTCCCTGTCAGGAGAATGGGTTCACCTGAAAGAAAAAACATTTCCTGATATTCATATATGCCATCATCCATGGTGGGATCACCTACAATCCCACCTTCAAAACTTACTATTTCAGCAAAACTCCCTGGTGCCAACCCTAGGAGAATCGCCAAAATAAAAGCGTACAATCCTGCTTTTTTAAACATTTTGCCCTCCTCCTCTATTCAGTGTCGACAAATATGACAAGCGCCTTCTCATCATTTCTTAGGACAGAAATACTGTCGCCTACTTCCAAGTCATCAATATCGATGACTTCATTATCTTTTATGACAATGGCATTTGGATACTCGACATAGGTATCAACAGAATTGCTCTTCCACTCCGCAACAGAAGACATCCAGTCGTTGGAATCTGTAATTCGAATGCGCTCCCACGTGTCATCCATCTCCTCAATAATGCCACGCGTCAGATACATGTCTTCAAGCGTATCATCCAACTCATCTGCAATATCATCTATATCCGTAAGATCATCATCAATATTTTGGTCTTCAAGAAGCCCTTTGTGTCTCATATTCATTGCCAGAAGAGACCGATTCTCGTCTTCACGGTCCTCTAGGACAACTACCGCATAATAGCGTTCATATTCAAGACCTTCATCATCCGTTCCTTCGTTTTCAAGTCTTGCATAGGACTCATGGAAAAAGTCTGCAACCTTAATTGTGTCAGGATCATCGGAATCCGTTATGTCGGTAATGATAGAGTCTGTATGGAAATAGATGCGGTCCGATGTCGAATCATCAACATCATCCCATTCGTTATCATCCAGAGTCGCCCAATTCTTAAGTGTGAAATAGTTTCCGCCGACCGCTTCTATCGCACCTATATACACAGTTTCAAATATATTTTCTGTACGCGTCATGAGCTTAACAACATTTGCATCATAAACACCATCTGCGTATTGGCTTACAACCAGTACATTATCTTTCTTTGTAAGCAGCGAAGGATCAATGTATCTGCTATCTTTCACAACAATTGTCCCTTTAGTAATATTGAAGTTAATCCTTGGATCTTCAAGTTCCATACTTCCCAGTGCATCATCGATATCTCTGATTGCATCTGTATAGAGATTTTCCCCACCTGATTTGACAGAAACTTTAGAAGCTACGGAATCACCATAGGAATCTTCTACAACAACATAAAGCACTTGTCCTTTATAAATCCGCTCTAGATCATCTAAGGCAATCGGCAGATCACCAATATAGATTTGTGCATTATCAGATAAGGTAAGCTCTTCTGAATAGGTTTCCGTATCTACCCAATCATCGTTCTTTAGATATCTTGGCTCATACAGAGTCATTGTCTGTTTTGTTTCGTTAACTGTACCTAACTTACCCTTGTACACCTTTTGGATTAGTCTCTCAACACCTTCGACCTCCATTTTCGATATCCTGTCAGAATAGATATCATCAAAGAAGAGTTTCACAGAATCCCCTTCTTTAAGTGCATTTCGCGTTACCGAAACACCGCCTTTGGTTATTGGAATTCCGCTTGGCATTTCATAAGAATACCGCTCTCCTCCTATGTCAAATACAATTCCAGCAGGGTAAACCGCATATATGGTTCCCATGCGGACTTTTCCATACTCAGGAATATATCCAGGATTATCTGTAAAAGTCTCAGAATCAATATTGATGACATAACCTTCTTTCAAATCCAGGGTCACATCTTGTCCATAAAGCAAGTCTGAGAGCTCACCATAGTTTTCATTAATTGTGACGTTCGCATAGGAGGCAACTGGGTACTCATAGATCACATCATCATATCCGAAAATCTCAATTCTCGAATTGCCTGTCTCCTCGTCCATCGTTACGTAGCGCACAGTACCGCTTACAGTGGTTTCCCACAAAGGAATTGCATTTACATAAACGACATTATCATTGTCTTTGACGACAAATGAAATGTCGTCCCCTTCCTCTAACAGGTCTATTCCGCCTACAATATTGTCCTTATATACAATCATGTCGTTTGTGATGCCTGTGTATAAGTCCGTCTCGACGACCAAATCAAATGTCTGTCCATCGTATGTTCTTACTCTGCAGCGTTTGGAGTTGACATAATAGTCCTCTTTCCACTTTTGCTGATCCAGGATTTCATAGATGCTTCCAAAATAAGTTGTCATGTTGCCATCTTGCGCTTCACTAACCCTTATTTTTTCAAGAATCACATTGTCTTTAAGGGCTTCAGCATAGATAAGTGCCCCGTTTCTTGTCATATATTGTATTTCGTCACCCACCAAAATGCCTTTTGATGAGAATGGCATATTGTTTTTGTAAAGCACAAAATCCAATTGTCTACCCGAGGTGGTATTCTCATTCGTTCGAATTGACGTCACAGATCCGTCAACATTTCGCACAATAATATTACGTTCTTCTAATGTGTAGCCAATTTCTTTGCTTGTGGTCTCCTGAATTCCTGTCACAAGACCGTAGTTAACAACTATCCCGTTCTGGTCATAAAGCAGTTCTGAGCCCGCATCCAAGATTTCCATAAACTCACCGCGTGTCATATTCCCCTTGGGGTTGAAGTTGCCATCATTCCCCGAGTTCATGATTTCAGCTCTAAGAAGCGCCTCAATTGTGCCACGATTTGCAGGGGTCACAAGCTTGTAGTCATTGAATCCAAATACGGCTTCAAGGTCAACCGCTACCGGTGCAAGACCAATGGTTCTCGACAACCAAACCGCCAATTGTTCCCTTGATGCCGCCTGCTGTAAACCTACATATTCTGTTTGCAGCAATATGCCTTGACCAATGGCCTGCGCAGCATATTGCTCGTTGTAAAGCGCATTGATCGATTCGTCAGAAAGCCCACCCGTAAGGGGCAGTACCGCTGCTTCGACAGCAGCGCTTCCACCAGCTAAGTTTACAAGATATCGCATTGCTTCAAATCCTGTTATTTCTGTCTCTGGATAGAATGCTTCACTACCTTGACGACCAGCAATACCTTGAACAGCCATTCTGATGATGTTCTTTTCAAAAGGGTTCTCAGATATATCGCTGTAGTCAACATTCGCAAGCAGTTCAACGCCGTTTGCATACGCATCGACCGACGCCATGTTCCCAATGTCGAGTAGTGCAGCCCGAAACTCCGGAACAGGAATATCAACTTCAATTTCCGCAAAGGCTTGAGGTGAAATTGTCTGTGTCACAAGTATCAAAACTATAATCCAAATGTGTAATTTTCTCATAAATATCACCTCTACCTATCTGCCATTAAAATGTAGTACCCTGCTGAGTCAATTCGGGCATGAACCTCGTCACGCTCCGAGTTCACCGTTGCAGCATGCATTTGCCATGCCTTTTGATTGCTATCGTATTTATAAAGCGAAATCGAGTTTTCATCACTGCCACGTAAAACGGATGCTTCATATGGCAAAACAACATCCATATTGCCGCTCAGCGTTTCAAATGCAGACTCGCTCTCATTGTTAATCGCTGAAAACTTAATTTTAAAAACTGCGCTAGCCGCACGTTGACCACGTGGAATATCGCCCTTTAAAGCACTTGTATAGGAATCCGCTTCCCAGTTCGCAGTCACTTTTCCATAAGTGTCATAGTAAAAATTCATTTGCCTGAAAGTCTCCGTGTTAAGGTTCACAGGTAAAAATTGAATTTTCAAATCACCATAATCCACATAAATAACGCTTCCTGAATTTTGAATAGTTTCTCCTGGGATAGTGATAATTCTAACAACACTGTCATCAAAGGCATACTCACGCAGATCAATCTCGAGTTTTGCAGGAAGGTCTGACGTTCCAATCTCCACTACAGAGTCATTGCCATCCTCCGAATGTCTGTACTCAACACCCTCAGGGACACCCAGTCCACCATCTACATCAGGTTCCCCAATGTATTCCACCTCTTCAAATTCATCATATTTAAGATAAGCAATGTTCGAGTAGTCAGACATACCGAACTTGTTTACAGCCCGAATGACAAAGTGGATCTTGTCGCCTTTTCCCGCCTTTTCAAATCCCGGCAATTTGGTGATTTTATAAGGTTCCTTATCCGTGGTGTCGAGATAATAGAAATCTCTGTAATCATCATTGGCAAGCTCATAAACGCGCTTATCGCTGATATTGTAATAAATTTCATAATACTCTACATCTTCCGACGTATAATTGAAAAGCTTAATATAATGCTCTGCAACGATTTCGACATCGAGTCCCGTCGGATCTGATGGCACTGGCTGACTGTACTCGACAGTCGTATTTCCATCTGAAATACCTGTATCCGGGTTGATGACCGTAATTGTAAGATCGTCTTCCTTATTAAGCTGCGGTGTCGTTACAATCAGGGTCTGAGAGTCAACAAACTCCACACTTGCTGCCTGCGTGCCATCTTCAATGATGTAGTAGTTGTCATCACGCCATAATCCGGTGTCTCCCGTAAGGGTGGTGTCTGTATATTCAGAACGTGTTCCTGAGAAAACAACAATGGCACCATCTTGGAAACCGCTGCCTGTAATCATAATGTTCTCGCCGCCTTCTACAGACAGCCTGCCTGGCGAACCGTTTCCATCTTCATCCCAAACATCTTCAACCTGAGGATAGGATACTATGGTTATACCATCTTCAAGAACAGCTTGTCCGAAGTCAGAGTTCTGAACAACGACCGCTTTTTCACCGACAACCATGTCCGTTGGCGTCTGGAATCGTATGATTGTTCCATCGTTTTCAATTGTAATGTCTGAAATTGGAATACCTCCAACCGTTCCCAGAATAACGATGGCGCCGTCTCTAAAGTCCTTGCCTGTGATTACCACTTCGTGCCCCCCATAGACACTGGTCTCTTCAGGAAGTACGCCAGTTATCGTAGGCTCCGAGAGCGGTTTTCTATAAATGAAGTAGAATGGCAGGGTATCAGCACCGTAATTTGGGCCAATCAGATTATCCTGGGTCGCTGAATTTGCCAGACCGCTGTCCTCATTGATCACGAGAACTGGGTACTTCTGGTCAATATCTGAATCGCTTCCCGTTGGAACCGTTACAATCAAAACATCATATTCCACATCGTCCAGTGTTTTAGTGGTTACTTCCTGTACGGTTGCTGTTTTCTCACCTACACGCACCTCAATGTTATCTCTGAAATCAAGGCCGATGATTTCAATTTCAATATTGCCGTTTACGGCACCTTCCACCATCCAGTAGGTCTTGTCTGCCGAGATGGCTTTTGCCCCTACAGAATAGATTTTAGGTTCTGAATCCGGATTGGTATAGGTAAAGCTTGCTGTTGCTGTTCCCCCATCCGGGTTTGTAATTTCAAGCGTTACCGTGTCCACCGAATAGTAGGATGGACTCGTCACTACCAGGTGTGTGACATTGTCATACTCGACCTTAGGCGCGTAGCCTCGCTTGACAATCAGACGCTTGTCTTCGATATACATTCTGACGTATTCAAACACTTTACCGCTGTAAGATGACCCATCGCCATCCGAATAGCCATTCGGCGTGTAGTAGGTGCCGTCGTCATTAATCAGCATCTCTGCAGGAAAATACACTTCTGAATCGTCATAGTTGTTGAAAACACGCGTATAGATATCACTGTTTTCTTCAATGGACATGGTGATGGTATTGGCATCACCATCGTAAGATACGGTAAGTCCACCATCGAGCTCAACCGTTGTTCTCTGATTATATATAAGACCAGAGTTGGGAAGCTCCCTGTCAATATCTTCATTGTCAATGCTCGCAAAGCGTACAATAGCATCGACATCATCAATCGTTACGATTTCAGTGTCCTCATCGTCAACATAACCGTAAATGACAGAACGCTTGAAACCACTTCCGTAGATGTCCTTGATTTCAACACCCTGCTTTCGGCCCTTGTTCGGACTGACTGTTGTAATGCTCGGTGTTGAAGACGTATAGGTATAGTTTACTTCGTTGGACACACCCAGGTCATTATTCACAACGGTCACCTGAACGGTTCCCGCTGACTGCTTTGGTGTGATGACCTTCATGTAGCCGTCTTCGAATTCAACTATTTTCGCCTTTTCTTCACCAAAGTAAACGGTTGGAAGAATTTCAGACTCCAGATAATAATCAAAGTACTCTGTTTGAGAATCCGGTACAAGGGTTACGATATCTGGCACACCATCGTCGTCACTGTCTTCGGCATCGAGCAGATCGTCCCACTCACCATTTTCATAGAGATCCTCAAAATCATCGCCAACATTGTATTCTGTTCCCCCCACCTTATTTTCATAAGGTTCAAAGTATCGGAACTCATAGCCAAGGATTTCAACAATATCACCGCCCGTTGCAGAACCTGTGCCTGGTAGAATATTTGTAATTTCCGGGGAACTTACAGGGATGATGTACTTGAACCCATCTTCAAGCGCATCACTGCCGCCGTCCAAGTTAAGGACAACCACTGCAACATCGATTTCATCGACACCGAAGGTTTCTATCAAATCAAGCTTGTAGGCTGGCACACGTACTGTAACCACATCGCCATCTATCCCGATGGTCGTATCATCCTGTTCGATTTCAACAGCGTCTATATAGACCTTCATGCCTTCTCTGAAATCAGAGCCGTAAATATTGATGACGTAACCGCCCTCGGTTGCGCCCTTTTTCGGATCAACACGCATGATTACAGGATTTGAACTCGGCTGGGTAACGTAATAGAAACCTTCCTCGTCAACTTTTTCCACATACTTGGTATCTGGATTCACCACGCGAATATCTTTGTAGCCCTTACCTGTCGTCAGCTCCGGCACGCGAACAGAAACCTGATACTTGCTGATGACCTTTGTTCTGTCACCCGTAATCTGGTTGTTATCCGGGTCTACAACATAAGGTGTCAAATATGTGAGCTCTGTCGACACGCCAATCACGATTCCTGTACCGTCCGCATTGACCGTCACAGTCTGCGTACCACCGGAATCCTTTGTCGCAACGAATTCCTCATCATCTGTATCCCACTGAATTGTATAGATGTTTTCCTTACCGTTAGAAAGTCGGATGTCGCCTTCAAGATTTTTTGTAAGTGTGTAGTAAGAATCGCCATCTGTCAGAAGAATGCTCTCCGCATAATCTGCAATGTCTGCATAAAGAACGCGTGCGGGATTCATCTTTGTATGCAGGACATTATTGTCCATGACAACTTTGAAGGTCTCCGTACCATCTATGGAGATTGTTGTCACACCGTCGGTCTCATCCATTGTGACATCCCCTAGAAGGACGCCGTCTGTATCATAAGCTTCATAGCCATCATCCGCATCATTTCTGATAATGTCGTACCACTCATCATCCTGATTGGTAATACGCGGGTTTTCATCCTCATCGTATCCAAAATAGAATACTTTGTTTTCTATCAAATGAAGGACGTAGGCATTCTCATAGAAAGGTGAGAACATGGCTTTTCCAGCATCTTTAGTGATGATTTCCTCATTGCCAGGTGAAACATAGTCCTCGAAATCAATGTTCCCAAGAGAATTGTACACATACTGATTGACATCATCACCGTCGATATATACACGTGTTCCAATGAGTCTGAGCCCATTGTATCCATCCGTGTCTGGTGATGTCGGATCAGGTTTCAGGAAGTTGTCGCCATCAATTACGACGAGGGTATCCTGTGTTCCTTTTTTAGGGTTGAAGTCATCAAAAACAGGTTCCTCAGCAAAGGTCGTCACATAGGTGAAATCCTTAACTGCAAGACCACCGTCAGGATTAATGACCTGGAGCTGTGTTGTTCCAGCTCGACCTTCAGGCGCCTCGAATGTCAAAAGTATCTTTTCGCCATCAGACGCAATGTCCTTTGTAAATGATTCAATTTCTTCTCCATCCAGGAATATCCTTACACCGTCTTGGAAATTGGCGCCTGTGATGACCACCTCAATGCCGCCATCAACAGTTGTAATTTGCGGATCAACCGATTCAATAACCGGCACATCGGACGTCTTGATAAATGAGATGGAGTCTGAAAGAATTGCAGAAGCGCCATATTCATCGCTTTGACGACGTGGATTGGTCACCTGAATGTGCTTAATGCCCCCGTCTTCCAGCAGGGAAATGCTCGGTATCTTAATCAGGATTTTTGTGCCTTCATCGTTGTCTTCGGTACCGTCAATAATCGTATTGTCTTCATCGACTATGGTAATGTCCAGTTTAACCGGGTCACCATCTTCATCTCTGAGTACATAGTCTGTGACATCTGTCTCATCAATCTTATATTTGATGACACCACGCACACCCTCTACCTCCAGATTTGGAAAGAAACCGATTTGGTAACGGGTTGTAAATGTGTTGTCATTGTTTTTCTTAATCAGGACTGTAGGATATCTGACAAAGGCGTTGCCGTCTTCATCGACTTCCTTATCTACAAGGAACTGAGAGCCTTTGATTGCAATCAGTGTATCTTCAGAAAATTTATTGAACTCAATCGCGCCACTGGTTGTGGTGATGGAGTAGTCTTCAATTTGAATGGTATCTGGTGTTACCTCATCGATCACTGGGGTCAGTGTAGAAGGTTCAAACTCATAGCCGTTCTCAAGGGTAACGATCTGGCTAAAGGAGTACGTGTTCGCAGCCGTTGTGATATCTGTTGTAATCTCAACGACCACGTCTTTAAAGGGATCTGTCGCCGCATCATCAATGGTGTCCGTCATGACAAGCAGACTGTCAGGCAGACCCTGATTGATATTGAATGATCCATCTGCATTCTCAACAAAATAAGTCTGTTTACCAATCTGAACTTTAATGTCTCTGGTAACAGATGTTGCAGTTTCACCCTTGTAGGACATGTCCGACTCATCATAGATAATGTGCAGGGTCTTATTGCTGTCTTGTCCAGATGGGTTTACCGACGGCGAAGCAACGGTTTTAAAACCACCCTCACCCTCAAGGTCAGGCAAGTTAAGTGTTGCAATGTTACGACCTGAAATCTGTACATTTGCCCCTGTATCCGGTCCTATTTCCGGGTAGATATTTTCAATGGTTGGCTGATAGCCAGATCCAACCACCGTAAACTGATCGTTGTTTCCATTGCCATCTTTGACAACCTGTTCTGCTATGATTTCATCATTGAGCGTATTGGTCAGCACAACATAATAACTGCGCAGTTCGAAATCGTCCCCATCCGGAACCTGAACAATCAGTCGATCCTCGTCTTCATCGGTTTCCCCGATTTCAAGCGCAACATAATCGGCCTTATTGTCATCTGTGAATGGGTCAGAGCCATCCAGGGCTTTTAGAAAGTAAGCGTCGTAGGTTTTAGTATCTACAAAGTTTGGCGCAGTAAAATAGACATAGTCCCCTTTTGCGCCTGTATTTGGGAACATTTCAAGATCTTCAAGCTCCAGGTTTTCCATAAAGCGGAATGCATTTGCATACAGATACTGGACCTCTGTCGTGTAGCCAGCTGAAGTATCCGACTTGTCGATAACGATGTTCTGATAGCCCTTTTCACCAGGTAGGGGCGGCTCAGTCAGTGTTATATAGGAGTTGTCCGTAGCAAAGGTTACGTAGGACTCCGTGTCATCGATATTTTTTGACTGAATACGCCCGTACTCCGATGTGATTGTCACACCGCCCGAATCCGTTCCGATTTGCTCCAGGTTATTACCGTAAATGACCAGAGTCCCTTCCGAAGCGGAGTCTGCCGTTCCGTAGCTGGACAGATTGACATTTTCACGGCTCGTTCCACTTAAGTTGGGAAAATTACTGATTCCAAGTTCAACCTCAGTGGTCCCGATTCGAATACCGCCTGCGAGAACTTCAGCCTCGTCCGGTTCAAATGTAAACTTGAGAAATGTGTCTTCGTCGATGGTTCGCGTGCCCATTTCTTCATAACCACCACCAAGACCTGCCTTTTCAAAACGAATGGTCTTGCCTTCAAGCCCAGAGCCTGAGATTTCCACATAGGCACTGACCGTATCGAAGCCATCATGCTCACGCACAAATCGAATACTGGTCACATCAATTTCATCGCCCATATCTACAGCAAAAGAACGACTCTGCGGACTCAGTGGCACAGCCGTTAATGCAAGTGTCATAATAATCATGACCGCTATAATTCTCTTAAGTCGTCTATGAATTTCCCGAAGCTTCATGTAAGTCTCCTCCAGTGTGATTCCATTTATTCAGATTCTTATGCATACATTCCTGAAGTGCGTGAATCCGGTCTATATTATTATCGTCAAATCAAGGCCATATCTTCATTACGCTTTTATTACATATGTATTTGCAATCTATTTTCTCACTCTAATTATACTGTGAATCCGCACCCTATGCATTTACAGGTTTATGACAATATGCCCGTACAGGCCGCTTCATCTATTATAACATTTGAACGTGGTGACAATAGTCATTAAATTGTGATTGAATGCGGCCGGTTGTACCGTGCAGCTTTTGGTTGCCCTGGTTGTAAGACACAATCAATAGACCGTGCAACCTTCGGTCGCCCTCGTCGCGGGGCGCGACTAACTGACCGTGCAACCTTCGGTCGCCCTCGTCGCGGGGCGCGACTAATAGACCGTGCAACCTTCGGTCGCCCTCGTCGCGGGGCGCGACTAACTGACCGTGCAACCTTCGGTTGCCCTCGTCGCGAGGCGCGACTAACTGACCGTGCAACCTTCGGTTGCCCTCGTCGCGAGGCGCGACTAATAGAAAAATAGGGATATGACATCAAATTCGTGCGAGCACGATTTGATGTCATATCCCTATTTTTCTGCTGTTCTGTTGCCTTTCACGGAAAAAATGCAGGCCTGGGCAGGGCACTGCATTCTTTGGGGTGCAGAGGATTTCATCCACTGCTTGGATATGTTTGGGTTGTCTTTTGGACAATTGAAGAATATCATAGCAATGTGTACAACGTGTGTCCAAAAGCATACCATTTTTCTCAATTATATTTATAATCACGGTTATTTCCGTATCGTTCACGTTTATTTTAGACATTCCCCACATATTTTGTGTTCAATTTCTAATTTCCCCGAATTCGGGGGAATTAGAAATCATCCGATTCTAGACCTCATAAATTGCCCTAGAAAATAAGACTATGAAACAAATGTGGTAGACTCAATTCAAGTCTACCACATTTTCTATACCATTCATCGCATAGCAAAACTCAACCCACAACATTCTTAAACAGAACCTATTTATTTAAACAAGGCAACTTAATTGTAAAGAAATTACAAATTAATAGTGGATTTTTAAATTAATTTCCTGTAAACTAAAGGTATATTGTTTGACTATTCAAAAACGAACGAAAAACCCGGTGGGGGCCGAGTTTTTCAAGAGAGCTATGTTTTTTTATTGCTCATAGAGGGGGCTATGAGTATAAGGGGGATCTATGAATAAACTGTCTAATACAGTTCATAGCTGCGGGAGTGGGACGATAAAATCCCACATGTGTCAAAGTTTTGCCTGAGTTGTTTCTCTTGCTTTTGACATACTCAGTATATTATTCAAATTTGGCTAATTTATGACCTCTTTGTGAACAAAGTGTTAATCTCACATATATCCGCTATTCAGTTTCTATGAATTTTTCGTAGGGACATATTTTATAAGTTTAATTGTTATATTTTGTAATTAAATACAAATTATTTCACATTTGGCCATTTACATTGCATGATTGGTCCTTGACATTGCATATCCGGCGGGGAGACCTGATATATACTACTTAAACTTACAGTGCATACACCCAGGAGGTAATACTTATGCAACAAACACACCCAACTTCTAAAAAGCAAACATCACAGCCCAAAGAAAAGAAATGTGCAATTTGCAACTCAATAACCAATGTCGTTGAGTTCAAAGGAAAAAACATATGTAAGGCATGCATCAAAGAAGCCTTATCCTTATAGTTTAAATAGGATTGAATTGATAGAACATTGAAAGCATTATACAAAAGACTAATCAAATGGCTAGAGTACTGATATGGTAAACGAATTAAAGCAGTGGGCAGAATGCGCCCATTACGCAAACGGATGCCTGATATGATTCGCTGTGCTGCGATGTGATATGGGGGATCCTTTTTGTGTTCTAAATAGGCTTCTTGCTTGGTCTTAACAAAGCAACCTCCGGTTGCTCATGTCGCGGGGCGCGTCATATAGTTTTAGGGTTCTAAAATAAAAGTTGGGGTGGATAATTAATCCACCCCATTACTGTATCAAAAAATAGAAGTGCACTTATAGACAAAACTCTTTAGAATGTTAGTTGTCTAGACAAACATATAGAAAGGAGCAAGTTATAAGTGCACAATTATTCTATCAGCAAGTTGCTCGGTTTGGAAGGGGTTCATGCGAAAAGTGTTACTCATAGCGACACCACTATTAAGATTTATCTTTCATCAAGTAAGAAATCCGTTAGATGTCCTAAGTGTGATTCTATGACTTCAAAGGTTCACGACTATAGGAATCAAACCCTGAAAGATCTTCCAATCAGCGGAAAACACACCCTACTTATTCTTAGAAAACGCCGCTATGCATGTTCCTGTGGCAAAAGATTCTATGAATCATACAGCTTTCTGCCGAAGTATCAAAGAAAATCGAATAGACTTAATGCAATGATCTGTAATCAAATGGCTAAATCTGTTCCAGTAACGACTATCGCAAAGGATTTGGGACTTTCTCCAGCAACCGTTACTAGAATATTTGACCTGGTAAGCTATCCTAAAATCACAAAGATGCCTACAGCCTTATCCATTGATGAGTTTAAAGGAAATGCTGCAACAGGAAAATATCAGTGCATTCTTGTTGATGCTCAGAAAAAGTGTATCTTAGATATACTACCCGATCGAAAGCTTGAACATCTTCAGAGCTACTTCAGATCTATTCCGCTCTTTGAAAGGCAAAAGGTCAAATACTTCATCTGTGATATGTGGAAGCAGTACGCCCAAATCGCACGTGATTTCTTCCCAAATGCAAAGATTATCACTGACAAATATCATTTCATAAGACAAGTCACTTGGGCCATTGAAAATGTCCGTAAACGCGCTCAAAAGACTATGATTCCTTCTGTCAGAAGATACTTCAAACGTAGCAGATCACTTATACTCAGGCGCAACTACAAGCTCTCTAACTCTGAAAAGGAACACCTTGAGAATATGCTACTTTATCATGACGACCTTAGAACTGCTTACTTCTTGAAAGAAAAGTTCTACGAAATTTGTCAGATGAACAAATATGCTTTACAGCGAAATGCTTATGCTAACTGGATTAAATTTGCTGAATCAACGTGTATTCCTGAATTCAAAAGCTGTATCACTGCTTTTAGAAACTGGCACAAAGAGATACTCAACGCTTTTAAATACGGATACACTAATGGACCTACCGAAGGATTTAACAATAAGATCAAAGTTTTAAAACGCGTCTCTTATGGTATCAAGAACTTCGAGCGATTCAGGAATCGCATCTTACATATCTGTAATCACTAACTCAACTTAACCAGTAAACCGATGACACCATTGGCTTATTAATTGACCCTAAAACTAACATGAGCTACTCTGCACTTTATTTTTACTTCTAAAAACAGTAATGGAGCGCGATCTGTTAAGATCGCACCCCAACTATTGACTTTGAACCAGTTTTAGACACAAAAAAACAGCTATTCATGCGCGCATGATAGCTGGATTTTTGTGTCTAAAACTGCATTTCTATTGCCTTTCACGAATAAAGCCACCCACTGCGTGGATGGCTCTAATACTCTCTTATTTTTTAATCAAATCCCGGTCAACGATTTGTTGAACAACGAATGAAGCGACGTGCTCCGCATATGTTCCAGGTCCAAAACCTGCGTCATAACCAAGCTCTTTTGCCAGCTCATGACTTACACGCGGTCCTCCAGCACATACGACTACCTTGTCGCGAATGCCTTCAGCTTCAAGGAGTTCAATCAGGTTTGTCAGGTTAGGAATATGAACATCCTTTTGTGTTACAACCTGTGAAACGATGATTGCATCTGCGTTCATTTCTATTGCTTTCGCAACAAGCTCTTCATTTGGAACCTGTGAGCCCATGTTCAGTGTTTCAAGACCCTTGTAACGCTCAAGTCCGTAGTGACCGTCAAAGCCCTTCATGTTCATGATGGCATCAATACCTACCGTATGTGCGTCAGTACCTGTACAAGCACCTACCATGACAATGTCACGACCGATGTTTTCCTTAATGAAGTCTTCAACACCGTATTTGTCCATAACGTCTGACTCAACCTTTGGTACGTGGATTGAAGAGTAGTCAACAGTGTGTGAGCATTTGCCGTACATTGTGAAGAACGTGTATCCAACGCCTAGGTCCTCTGCGTGAACAACAGCTGGCTCTTCCATGCCCATTTTTGCAAGAAGCTGCTTAGCTGCCTCTTTTGCTTCGTCAGTACATGGAACTGGTAGCGTAAAGCTGAACTGCATCATGCCATCATTGAGTGTATCGCCGTATGGTTTGATTTTCGTCAAATCGATCTGATTCGCCTGAGACATTATCTTTCACCTCCAAGCATGAGCGGAATAAATGGATTGAAATAGTTGTCGTCTTTTGTTACTGTGCCTTTCAGGCCTTTTCCGCCTTCGAAAGGACGCTTCACGCCTGCAAATTTGCCTTCGATGATTGTGTCGAACAGACCATCTTTTTCAATTTCGCTAAGCATTGAAGCTGCTTCTCCAACAACCTTCTGTGCACGTGTCTGAATCATGCCGTCCTTTTTGAACTCAATTTCTTCACCCAGACCACGCATGTTATTGAAGATGTACTTCGCGTTGTCTATTGAAAGCTTTCTGTCCTGAAGAAGCGGTGTATGAATTGCTTCTGTTGGCATACCCAGCAGCTGTAGACTTTGTCCTGTCATGATTGCAACCATGTTAAACAGTGCGTCTTGTACATGGCCCTTGAAGATATCGCCAGTCATGTACTTCGTTGGAGGCATGTACTTCAGTGGTGCATTCGGGAAGATTTCTCTTGCCATTTGCGCCTGTGCAAGCTCCAGAAGGAAACCATTCTCAATGTTCGGATTCATTTCAAAAGCATGACCCAGACCCATTTGTTCTTCCGGAATACCCGCTTTAAGTGCGAATTGCTCGTTGATCAGCTGAGATGCAAGCACTGTATGCGCTTCTTCAACCGCGTCAGATGTAGTAAGGTAGTTATCCTCACCTGTATTGATAATGATTCCAGCGAAACCATTGATAACTCTTGAGAAATACTGGTCAACCAGTGTTCTTTGCATGTTGATATCTCTGAAAAGGATACCATACAGTGCATCATTAAGCATTACGTCAAGTCTTTCAAGTGCGCCCATCGCTGCGATTTCAGGCATACAAAGACCTGAACAGTAGTTACATAGACGGATGTACTTTCCAACTTCCTTGCCCACTTCATCAAGGGCTTTACGCATGATTCTGAAGTTCTCTTGTGTCGCATATGTGCCGCCAAAGCCTTCTGTTGTAGCCCCAAATGGTACATAGTCAAGAAGCGACTGAGCTGTCGTACGAATAACCGCGATAATGTCTGCACCTTGTCTCGCTGCCGCCTGCGCCTGCAGAACATCTTCATAGATATTTCCAGTTGCAACGATTACATAAAGGTAAGGCTTAGGGCCTTCGCCGATGTTGACAAGCATGTCTTCACGGTCCTTACGGTTGTTGGCAATACGCTCTGTTGTTGCTTTCGCAACTGGTGCAATTGCAGCTTTGATATCTTCAAGCTTGGATTGAGCAAGCTCAGTGATATTCAATTCGCCTCTGCCTACCATCTCGGCAATTTCCTGTGGTGTTTTCCCCGTTTGCACCATAGCGTTACCGATCCAGTAAGAAGCACCCATATTCAGAACGCCTGCATCTGAAAGCTGCTCTTGTATTACATTTGGAAGTGGACGGTCAATTTCGTCAACTCCATCAATTCCAAGCAATCTCAGTACAGATCTTTCGACTGTGACTGTTGTATGCTGGTCTATAAATTTCTGCATGTCTTCAGCAATCGTCTTCGCTGAAGCGCGGGCCTTTTCAACAAGGCTGAAATCCAGATTCAATTTGCTCTGCATATTCATCCGCCATCCTTTCAATTATAATTTAGGTAGTTTCTATTCAAGTTTCTATTCGAACTTCTGTTCAAGTTACAATCTATCAAGCCTTACGCTCTATGAAACTCTGACAAAATCTCATTCGCCTTATCAAGTACATCTGCGCTCAGTCCCATGAGATGTGCTATGCGCACGGCGTCCTTTGGAACCTCCTGCGGGCTGTGAATCTCCTTGAGTTTGTAGTCCATGAGTTCATGCAGAATTTCCATTCCCAAGCTATATGAAGCTTCCCCTTTATCGAGTCGATCCTTGAGCTTGCTGAAATCAACACCGCCCAGTCCCATTACCTGAAGGTGCTTCACATCCTGAGCATCTGCTAGTCCATCAAAATGTGTTGTAATAACCGTCATGGACTGGCGTGTCTTCAGCGTGTCAATCAGTGCCTTTGATATGGCGTATCCCTCTTTGGGATTGGTTCCACGCGCCAATTCATCGATGAGAATCAACCCTTTTCCGCTCGAGAGTTCAACCGCCTTTGAAACCTTTACGATTTCTGCGCCGAACGTGGACAGACCCAGGTCAAGGTCTTGTTCGTCCCCTATAGAGACAAATATGAAATCCCTAAGATTCAGACGCATGCTTTCAGCTGGAACAAACAACCCCATCTGAGCCATCCAAACGAGTAGTCCTGTCATTTTCAGCGTGACAGTCTTTCCACCCATATTTGCACCCGTTATACATGTTGCGCCTTCACGGATGTTCACACTTACAGGCTTATATATTTTCGACTCCCGTCTAAGACGTTCCTCAACAGCAGGATGTCTGCCATCTTCTATTTCCAGTATTGGTTCATCAGAAATTTCAGGACGCACGCAGTTAAAGGCTGCCGCAAAATAACTCTGGGCAATATACAGGTCAAGTTTCGCAATCGCCTCAATATTTGCGTGTATTTCTTCAAGGCTGGTCTTCAGTTCCGCCGTAAGAACCTCTCTAACCTTAAAGCTTTCTACATCTTCATCCTGTATGAGTTCTTCCTTTTTTCCCTGCAATGCAACGACTGCTTCATCCTCACGAACTCTGAATGTGATATTCATGTACGTTTCCGCACTATATGCGAGGGATTCGCAGCTTTCCAGTTTCTCGATCAGTGCCTTGCTTTCCTTACTGACAGTAATTTCTCCATTTGGACGTATACGAATATCCAGATCATCTTCCAGACGAAGCCGTTTCGATTTTTGAATGCGTCTGATTTCTTCATCGATGTCCTTAATGCGTCTTCGAACACTTGCCAAAGCTTCAGAATACGCATCATACAAATAGAAGGTATTCACACCCTGTTTTTCAGGGTCCAGCAAGGATTCGACAAGTGCCAGCCTCTTTATGACAAGCTCGCTTGGAATATTCCATTTAAGGGCCATCATCGCACTTTCGATTTCACCCATCGCCAGTACCATACTCTTTATTTCAAAGATTTCCGGTACGCTGAGTGGCTCGTCCTGTTCAATGCGTTTAAGCGATCCGCTCAGGTCCTTGAGCTTCTTGAACTGATTTCTCAGTTCGACGAAGGTATACCTGTGCCGTTCAATCTGAAGCATCAGTTCTTCAATCACCTGATAGTGCGCTTCAAGCGCTTCCCGATCAACAAGTACATAGGGCGCCATTGAGCGCTTCGCTTGCTGACCATAGGGTGTCTGTGTCTGAATTCGGTCCAAAACAAACCGCCCACCAAGTTTTTCAAATCCGTCTTCATTCAAAAAAATCATCTCGCACCACCTTCCATGACATCAATCACAGGAACCGGTTCAAGGAATCCTTGGAGTCTTTCCCTGAATGTTTTCGGATCAAAATAGTATCCAGCAGGTGCAAATGGATTTATAGTAACCGCCAACAAGTTTATTTCCTCGAGTACAACAACCTTGAGTCCTTTTCTAAGGAGCAGCTGCCATTCTCTCGATTCCACAAATATTTTTGTCGCGTCACGAACGATGAACGTCACTTGCCCAAAGCAGCGCGACGCACCCGCAATGTCAAAGAGGGTTTTCGACACAAGTGAACCGGGCAATATGACATACCGAGTATTTTCACAAAGTGCCTGAGCGATCTTCCGTCCTGCACCAAGTGCAGTCTTAACCGGAATATGCTCTACCTCAAAGCCATCTTTTCCATGGCGTACAATTTGTATTTCCATCAAGTCTATTGCAGTCCGTGCCATTGCTCGTATTTCTTCCTCAGCCAGCACCGGAAGTCTGAACAAAGATACCTGATGTATGCTCTGCTCAATGACCTTGTCCATGTTTCTGCTGAGCACCGCTCCCGTTGCCAGGACCGCTGCATCACTGATAGAAGGGGACGCACTGCTGACACGATCCAGCGCGCCGTCTACGATTACAAGTTCAGCGCCATAAGCAATCATTCTTTCGGAAACAGCCCGAATGTCCGCATTGACGCATGGTCCTGCCAACTGAACATGTCCGGGGCTGATTACCCTTGCGATCATAATGGTTCCCATAGATGTCTTGAAATCTGTCATTTCAAGTATTTCAAGCCTTGCATCCGCACAGTTGTATAGGCCTTCCGCTGTCGCGATCAATGTTCCGCTATCCACATAAATTGCTGGTTTTTGGGTACAGGTAACCACGTCCTGCTGCTCCCCGTCTCTTCCAATAGAGGTAAGCCCCAGAACAATACCGTTCTCCATGCTTTGATCGATCATTTCATTAAGTGTCACTGTTTTCCCAGCGTTCTTGGCCATGCCCACAACGGACACAACCTGATACCGGGATTCTCGGATCAGGTCAATGAGTTCCATAATGCCTCCAAATGTGGCGGCTCGTACCACGAACTTGACTTATTATAAAGAGAGGTTCGCGGTACTTGCCGTCATAAACTTACTTAAGTAGATGCTTTAAACCGTCCGTTTGCAGTCTTATTCGTGATGTGATCTGTCGTGACGATCAAGGTGAGCCAGTTCAAGGTTGATTTGGTTGCCTTGAAGCAGACCGCCAACACCTGTGATTTTGTGCTTTGCTTCAACACAATCAGGACATTGACACTCATGCTGGTATGGCTCTGGCTCAGCGTAAGTTGTAATAACACCTTCGTAGTTTCTTAGAACCACGCGGTCTGGAGACTGTGAAATTACATACTGAGGCATAACTGGTGTTTTACCACCACCACCTGGTGCATCAACTACGAATGTTGGTACAGCGTAACCAGAAGTATGGCCACGTAGACCTTCGATGATTTCAATACCTTTTGAAACAGGTGTTCTGAAGTGCTCGATACCTGTTGAAAGGTCACACTGATAAATGTAGTATGGACGAACACGCATCTTAACAAGATCATGTACAAGATGACGCATTACATGTGTACAGTCGTTTACGCCACGAAGAAGTACAGACTGGTTGCCTAGAGGGATACCAGCATCTGCAAGCATTTCACATGCTTTTTTAGCTTCAGGAGTAACTTCTTTTGAGTGGTTGAAGTGTGTATTCAGCCAGATTGGATGATATTTCTTCAGCATGCCGACAAGTTCTGGTGTAATACGTTGTGGCATAACAACAGGCGTTCTTGAACCAAGACGGATAATTTCAACGTGCTCGATTTCGCGAAGCTTGCTGATAATGTATTCTAGTTTTTCATCAGCAACTAGAAGACAGTCGCCGCCTGAAAGCAGAACGTCACGAACTTCTTTAGCGCCTCTGATGTATTCGATAGCTGCATCAATGCGATCCATAGGAACACCCGCATCTTGCGCACCGGCAAAACGTCTTCTTGTACAGTGACGACAGTACATTGAGCACATATCTGTAATTAGAAGCAGTACGCGGTCTGGGTATCTGTGCGTCAGACCTGGAACCGGAGAATCAGCGTCTTCGTGAAGCGGATCATCCATGTCGTTTTTGCTCTTATGTGTTTCGTAAATTGTAGGTACTGCCTGCATGCGAACTGGACAATGCGGATCATCTTTATCCATAATCATCGCATAGTAAGGCGTAATGCCCATACGCAAGATTTCTAGAGACTTTTTGATGCCGTTCTCTTCTTCTTCAGTGAGGTTGATTACTTTTTTAAGATCTTCAATCGTAGTGATACGATTTCTTACTTGCCAAGACCAGTCATCCCACTGCTCTTGAGTTACGTCTTTCCACATTTCTATCTCTGTGTAATGTCTCATTTGAATCATTTCCTCCTATGATCGGGTCAGTCCAGGGGGACGCCGCGTTTCGCAAACGCAGTGGTAACATTTGGTCGGTAAGGTCGGTTTATAATATACAACGTGGCACTTGCCACAAACCGCGTTCCGAACGGGTGTCACACCCTTAACCCTCCCTCTATACAATCCACATGATTCTTGGCCGAGATTCATGCGGTTTGACTCTGGTACACCAAACTTGCTTTTTGCCTTTTGACAGTTACATTCTGTGGTCGGTCAGAGCACAACTGCTTCAAAGCGGTATTCTTCGAGCTGTCATACGGATTTCAGGTCGGTTAATCCGCAGGCACTCGTGATTTTATGTCTTATGCGTAAAGATCTGTGTAAATTTTTCTCAGCTCTTCACTTTCACGCATGATGTTTAGAGAAATGTCAGCATGACCCTTAGTGTAGCCATTGCCGATGATCATTGTTGTATCCATGCCAACGCCTTCAGCGCCAAGAGCAGCTGCAGTAAAGCTTGTTGCCATAGAGAAGAAGTAAATTACGCCGTCATCTTTAGTAGAAAGAATTGACGCCATTTCTGTATTTGGAATGTTAACGCAGTTGATTGTAACGTCAGCCATTTCGCCACCAGTCGCTTCACGCATCTTGTCAAGAACTTCAACAGAGTTTGTAGCATCAGCAACGATGAACTCGTCAGCTAGGCCAGCGCCCATAACAACGTCTTTCATTTTTTCGCTGTGGTTCAGGCAGATTACCTTGCCGTTTGGACCAGCGATTCTCTTTGCTTCATATAGACAAAGCATGCCTGATTTGCCAGCGCCGCCGATTACAAGAACTGTATCGCCTTCTTTAACAAGTTTTCTTGTTTGTGCTGGTGCACCTGCAACGTCAAGAACTGAAAGTGCAAGGTTTTGAGGTAGATCTTCAGGAAGCTTTGCATAGATGCCTGATTCAAACAGGATTGCTTGACCGTCGATATCTACTTGGTCGATGTCTTTACGCACTTCTTTGATTGCATTGATTTGAAGTGGTGTTAGAGAAAGCGAAACCAATGTTGCAAGCTTGTCTCCAACTTTAAGGTCAGTTTTGCCTTCAAGTGCAGGACCGATTTCCTTAACTGTACCGATCAGCATGCCGCCTGATCCAGTAACTGGGTTGTGGTGCTTTCCACGCGTCGAAACGATGTTTTGCATGATTTCTTTAATCTTCTCAACATCATTTTCAGCTTGACCCTTGATTTGTGTAAAGCTTGCAGAGTCGATATTCAGTGTTTGAACATCAATAAGCACTTCGTTGTCATAGATTTCCATTGCGTTGTCGATTTTTTGTGCTGGTTGTGGCAGAGCACCTTTTGGCTCGATGACACGGTGTGTACCAAATTTACATCCCTTTTTCATTTGTAAGACCCTCCATTTTTTAATTATTCACGGCCATATATATTGCAAGCCCCGTGCCAAAAAATCATTTTTCAATTCCGACACCTTTCCTAGGATATTTTCAACACCTAGTGTTTTCAAGCCGTTTAGCGGTTTTTAGGAAAACGTTTTTCTGAATAATTTCAAAACACCTACCCTGTTTTACTGCGAATTACGCATCAGTTTCGAGATTTTCATATTTTCCATATAAAAAAGCGCCGAATTTTCGGCGCTTGCTGTTTATTCTACTTCTATAAAAGTCCTCATGACCTATGAAAAACCCTATGCGCTTATGCTATCAACCGGATATTCCGAGTTTCTTAAGCTTATACTGAAGGGTCTGACGTGGAACATTCAAAAGCTTGGCTGTTTGTGTGATATTCTTGTCCGAGCGTTCGTATGCCTTTAAAATAAAGGCGCGCTCCGCTTGCTCAAGGGACTCCTTCAAAGAAAAATCCCCCTCTATGCACTGGGGCACATCGACGACACAGGCAACCTCACCTTTCAGCTCCCTGAGTTTTATAGGCAGGTCTGCAACCGTTATTTCATCCGTATCCATAACACTGATCGCGCCCTCAATAACGTGTTCAAGCTCTCTTACATTTCCCGGCCAGTCATATGACCTGAAAATGAGCATAGCTTCCGCAGAAATCCCCTGTACGTTCTTATATAGCTTATTGTTGTACTTTTTTACAAAGTGTTTTGACAGATAAGGAATATCATCAGACCGTTCCTTCAAGGATGGCAGGTTGATGGTAATGGTATTAAGCCTGTAATACAAGTCCTGACGCAGGTTTCCAGACCTGACAGCGTCTTCAGGCTTGACATTGACAGCCGTGATAATGCGGACATTCGCATATCTAGGCTTCATGTCACCAATTCTTCTGAAAACCCCCTCCTGCAGTACTCTCAGGAGCTTAGCCTGAAGCTCCATCGGCATGGAGTTGATCTCGTCCAGAAAGAGTGTTCCGCCGTCCGCCAGTTCAAAGAGGCCCGGCCGGTCCACAGACCCTGTAAAGCTACCGCGCATGGTTCCGAACAAAATACCTTCAAGAAGGCTTGTCGGAAGGGCTGCACAGTTCTGTGCTATAAAAGGTGCTCCCACACGCCTGCTGCTGTTATGAATGGCCTGTACGAAGAGCTCCTTGCCTGTGCCAGTCTCACCGCAAACCAGTATGGGGGCGTCTGTCTGCGCCCCTTTTGTCGCAAGCGACTTGAGCTCAAGCATGCGGACATCGTCAGTCACGATATCTGCAAAGGTGTATTTCGCCTCATCCTGCTGGCTGCCCTTTTTATCGCCATACATTTTATTCTGTAGATCAACGACCTTTTCGCTGAGGGCCTTGACCTCGGTTATATTGTTTGAAAACTCAATGGCTCCCACAATTTTTCCGTTCTCTCTAAGTGGCAGAGTGGAATTGAGCGTTGTAATCTTTTTCCCTTTATAGGTCGTATAGGTTTGCTGCAAGCCAAACATGGGCATGCCGCCCCGTATTACCTTGAGCAGGGTACTGGTTTCCTTGGTCAGGGAAGGATATATTTCTAGAATACTCTTGCCGAGGGCGGTTTCAATATTGATATCGTCAAGCATTGCAGACCGCCTGTTGCAATAGACAAGGTTCCCATCGGCATCAAAAACCTGCACGCCATCATTAATATGATCCATAATCATTTTAAAGTTTTCAGACGCCAGCAAATCTCTCATATTGCCTCCATATCATCACCCATTTTCCTGTGCCCATTTTTCAGCGCTAGTGCCCAATTTTCAGCACACGCTTAGTATATCATGTTTCCGCAAAAACACAACGGACTCTCTATTAAAAGAGCTCTCTCTGAATAGAAGAACTCATGTCTATGAAGCTTTCGTAGACAGGATGGGCACTCAGCGCCTTGGAACTTCCAACTGCTATTCTAAGTTTTCTGGCACGTGTGAGTGCGACGTTGAGTCTTCTGATGTCGTTTAGAAACCCAATCCCACCGGCGCCAGAACGTACAAACGAGATAATCACAACATCCTTTTCTCTGCCTTGAAATGCATCCACCGTGTCAACCTGAACACCCTCCTGGCCCAGTGATTCTCTAATCAAGTTCACCTGTCCCTTATACGGTGTGATCACACCAATGCGTGACGGCTCTATACCGGCACGTATCAGAAGACGGACAAGACCAACCACGCAGTCTCCCTCTTCCTGGTTCATATAAGTCGGGCCTTCACCTACTGCTTTTTCATAGCTATTAACATCAATAAAGGCAGCACTCAGCTTTACCAATTCGTTTATATAAGCTTTTTCACGCGCATCCAGACGCCCGCCAAGCCCTTCAATCCTCCAGTGCTTATTTTTCTCTCCCGATTCAAGCTGCCCGTCATAAAAGGCCTGATTTGGAAATCGCATAATTTCATCATTCATCCGGTACTGGATATTGAGCATACTGACCGCAGCCGAACCGTACCGGTCAATAAGCCGTTCAACCAGGGAAAGGGAAAACCCCTTTGACTGCGCAAGGGGACTGATGACGGTAGGCGGCAGCTGCTTATGGTCGCCAGCCAGTACAAGCTGTTTGCCCTTGACCATAGGAATGAGGGCTGAGCTCTCCGTACTCTGTGTCGCCTCATCGATAAGCACAAGATCAAAAGTCCATCCTTCAAGGATGTCAGAACCAGCTCCTACATTGGTGGACAAAACCACATCCGCTTTTTTGAGCAGGTCTACGGCAATTTCCAGTTCCAGTGTGTCCGCCTTCATGAAGCAGGCGTCGATTGACTCTCTAATTTTCAACCACTTGGACATGGATTTCATATCGCTGGCACTCACACCGCGACTACCCTTGTTCTTTTTTGCAAATCTATGAATATCCGCACGCCGCATCCCCCTGGAATAACGCGGACTTGGCGAAAGATATCCACCCTGGTCCTTTATCTGAGCAAATGCAGCTTCTCTAAGTGCATCGACCTCCTTATATCTTTCATCCTGAGTAATCAAATGGTCGAGAACAATTCCGCTGAGCTTTTCATCAACCTTGAAAGGTTGGCCTAGGCGCACACACTTGAGTCCACTTTCAAGCAGACGGTCTGCTAAATTATCAACGGCACCATTGGACTGTGCCGTAGCAAGTACAGACTTACCCTCTCCCACAGCACACCGGATGACTTCAGATGCAGTTCGTGTCTTACCCGTCCCCGGCGGTCCATGAACAATATGAAAATCCTCTGCACTCAAGGCCCGAGAAACCGCCTTCATTTGCGAGGCGTTCATCCACGCCTGTCCCCTAGGCTCTACATTAGCTGTTTTGGGAATATACTGGTCCTTCTCTCCAATAACCGCAGAAAGGAGACGTTCTGAAGCTTCCTTGCCATACATGACCGTATCTAGGGCTTCTTGCATACGCCTGTAGGTCACATCATTCACATACAAGTCAATGCGTACACCTGATTTGACCATCCATTTTTCAGGGCGCTGGCCAACAGCTACCACCAAGTGGTACTTTCCCTTTTCGACGAGTGTGGCTATGGTATTTCCTTTTGAAAGGGGATGCCCCTGACTTATGAGCAGGGCATCGCCGATCTGCATTTCCATTTTGGGAAGTGCATCTCCCTGCGCCTTGGCATACTTGATCAGGTAGCGATGCCCGTACAGGTTTCCATATCTGCGTCCGCGCATTTCTACCAGTGCACGGCCCCTTTTTTCCCGCTTGAGACCACTTAAGCGCTCAATTTCATCTTTATGTCGATTGATGTCTTCATCCCGCTCAAGATTGATCAGATTTCGAAAATGATTGATATAATGTGTTCTGCTTTTAAACATATAAACTCCAATTACCTTCAGCACAGCCTGCATACATTTACAAACAAATGAATAACTTCTGCGCCTGCCTATTGACATTGTGGATTTTGAACGATACAATCCAAGTAACGTGAAAATATTTTTAACGATATAATCGCAAGCTCTGTCCTACGGGTGATCTCATTTTTAATATACGCATCTCTCGTTTTTGCAGAGACTTCACGTGATAAACCTACAAATTCCATACATGAAATATAAGAATATCAACATCAGGAGGCATAAAATGATTCACGACCTGCAACAGGAAGACAATGCAATTCGACTCAAAACGCTCAGCGACATTAAAACATTCACAGATCCATACCGCATGCTGATTTACAAGACTTTCAGCAACGCCGATGAAGCCATTACCATCAAACGTGTGGCAGATATAATGAACGAAGTCCCGGCAAAGGTCTACTACCATGCCAAAAAACTCATAAAACTTGGCGTTCTCGAGCTCGACCACGAAGAAAATATCAATGGAATCATTGCCAAATACTATAAGACCACGACACGACAGATTATCATGTCCCATGAGTCTTTAGATGAGAAGCAGCTGCCATCCATGCTCTCTGAAACAGAAAAGATGGTTTCAGGCGTTCTAGATGACGCTAAATCAGAATTTATCAGCGCCATGCAGTACATGGCCCAGAATGAAGAATCGGCAACAGACTCAGAGGAAGGTGACGGCGGACTTATCGTCTCTCGTATTCACCTCACGAAAAAAGAAGCTGAAGAGCTCTACAAGTACCTTCTCGAGCTCTCTGAACGCAAGAAGACCGAGAAGAATGACGATGCTGCCAAATACCTTTTCTTCAGCGGCCTCATTGAGCTCCCTCCAGAAGGCAGTTCAAACTAAACACCACATATGACATACACAATAAAAGCCGTTCCCTATGCTATGTTTACTATAACACAGCCGGAACGGCTTTTTCATACCTGTATATTGGGATTTCACCTATGCATAATACGTCTAAACGACCGAACGTATTTCGATTTTTAGTTTGTTCACCGACTCCGAAAGCCCTTTAATGACCAATCGATAAACCAGTTCTGCCACGCCTGCCTCACGGTCAAAAGCAACCCTGCTGGCAAGTGTCATCATCTCAAAATTTCCATATGGCGTATGATACATTGACTCAATCTTAGTGCCTTCATCAAATACGAGTTCCGACTTGTGAACACCATAACGATGCATGGTACAGACTCCGTCCTTAAACTTCAGAACAGTTCTGTCACCTTTCATACCGGAAAGTTCAGATTCTTCATATACAATGTACTCAGCATCATCCTTTTCAAAAACCTTGCCTTCCGTTTCGAAAACATATTCTTCGACCGGCTCGCCTACTTTCTTAATTTCTGATGAAATCGATAACCAAACTTGCCCTGTCATATTTAAAGAGTCTCCTTATTTGCCTTTTGAGCTTCCTTCCAAGCAACCACGCTTTTTTGGATTTCTCGGATATGCTCTTCAGCAAAGGTACGCGCTTCATTCTCATCACGCTTCTTGATTGCGTTAAATATCTTTTGATGCCAATCTCTGAGATCATAGAAATTGTCAAATTCATTAAAGTAAATGAGTCTGAATCGCTGGAACTGATCATGGAGCTCCTGAACGATTTCAATCAGCTTGTTATTGCGCGTTGCATCAAAAATCATATCATGGAACTGATTGTCCTTGGCAATCATGCCAGGACGATCCAGATCCTCAAGGTACTCATTGAAGTCAATCAAGGTCTGCTCAAGATTGTCAATTTCCTCATCCGTCATTCTCTGCGCAGCCAGGCTCGATGCGAACCCCTCAAGAATTGTTCTGATTTCAAGAACATCCAGAATGTCTTTGGCTGTAAGGTCAGCGACATAAGCCCCCTTACGCGGAATCATCTCAACGAACTTTTCCTTTTCCAGTTTTCTGATTGCCTCACGCACTGGTGTTCTGCTCACACCCAGCTGTTCTGCCAGCTGAATTTCCATTAGCCTTTCGCCAGGCTTCAAATCGCCGTTAAGAATTGAAGTTCTTAGATATTCAAATACCACTTCGCCCAGCGGCTTATAGTTTCTGATTTCAAGTTGATTTATCCGTTTATTCATCCTGGTATCCCCCAACTATTGTTCTCGTTACAAACGTCTGCTTGTAAATCCGTTCAAGCCGTTTCGCCGCAGCACATGCCTTTTCATAGGATTTAAACAAACCGAATACACTCGGTCCACTCCCGCTCATCAGAACCCCACATGCGCCGTACTCTTTCATTTTAGCTTTCAGTGAACCAACCGATGGATACAGGGACAAGGTCACCGGCTCCAGTACATTCTCCAAAAGATTTGCAATACCATTTACATCTCCGCGTTTCACATGGCTGATCATCGCTTCCGTATCGGGATGAGAGGCTATGGTTCTGTAATCCAACGCTTCATACACGAGCTTTGTAGAAACGCCCAAGCTCGGTTTTGAAAGCACAATCCAGTGCGACTTATCTGATTCTATGGGCGTAAGCGCCTCGCCTATGCCCTCAGCAAGCGCTGTTCCGCCCTGAATACAGAAGGGTACATCGGCACCAATGCCCACACCGATATCCTTCATCTGCTGGAGACTTAAGCCCAGCTCATAGAGCTGGTTCATTCCTCTGATCACTGCAGCTGCATCCGTACTGCCACCGGCAAGTCCTGCAGCTACAGGTATTCTCTTTTCTATAAATATCGCTACGCCAAGATTGCGACTCACAAATTCAGACACAGCTTCTGCCGCACGCCAAGCAATATTGGATCTGTCACAAGGCAGAAATGCATTGTCAGAACTCAGCGATATCCCGGAGTCTCTTTTCTCAAGTGTCACTTTGTCATGCAAATCAATCTGCTGCATGATCATTCTGACGTCGTGATAGCCGTTTTCACGCTTTCCAGTCACATCTAGAGTCAAGTTTATCTTCGCGTATGCTTTTAGCGATAGGGTCTCCATCATACACCTCACTTATTGACAATCTGGATCCTCTTAGAAAGCATACTGCTTATTCGATATATTACCTAAAGTTCATCACTGAAACATTAAGTTTTATACATTATACAAAATACATTATGAAAACATTATAGTGCATTTTAATAAAAATAGCCAGCTAGATAGAAAGAATCCATGCATTATTCTTCCAATATGTATTAATTTATCAAAATATGAATTGCAATTTTTACCCATTCTTGATACTCTTAAACAGGAAATATGAAGTTTCAAGTAAAAAATATTCAGGTGACTTTTCACTGAAACGGCAAACTTGTTGAAAGACAAGGACGCAAAGCTTTAGGGCCTTTAAAATGGCAGCCAGCTACCAATTTGGAAGGTTTTTTTGTGCCTTTTACACGGGTCAAACAGCCTTAATTTACATATTTTATATTGAAGAGAGGATATTCTATGCAAGGTTCAAATACACTGATGCTATCAGTAGACTTTCTATATCTTTCAATTTTTATCTGTCTGGCATACATTGTCGGGCTCTATGCGCATTCACGCAGTTTTCAAATCATTGATTTCAATTCTGCCGAGGTATGCATTCCATGGTTTATCGCCATATTTCTTTTTACAGCACCTACGCTTTCGCAACTGACGCATAAGCACATTCATTTCTATACGTTTGCGCCACTCGTGCTCGTGATTGCCGGATGTCTGGCATACGTCCTTATCAAAGGCGCCGAACCCATTGACCGCTATTATTTGAAAACGATAGGGTCTGCCTTTGTCAAACCGACCTTGAGTCTGATTTCCATGTACATCCTAAGAGATTTTCTACACCTGCCATTTCAGGTGGTTGCAGTCATGGCCTTTTCCACTTACGCATTTCTCCTCTATGCTGAAATATCGAGAGAAAGAAGTGCCATCATTCCCACCGGTTTGCTTCACAATATTATAGCCCTGGCGCTTATCGCCATCAGCTTAAAGACATTATTCTACAATCACCAGGCACATACCTTTCCAACAATTGCTGCCTCCATTTTCAGTATATTCACCGTCATTTTGTACAACTCTGACAAGTTTACCAAGCGTAGCACATCGGATGTCGATACACATCTGATTTCCAAATTCGCTGCACATGACAGAGACCGTCAGTTCGAAGTTGCAATCGACATATCAGAAGATGGTCTATGGGAATACAACTTTGAGTCAGACACCATGCAGATTTCAAGACAGCTGCGCGACTGGCTCTGCAATGAAGGAAACATCATACCACACGCTGCCGATTTCTGGATTAACCGCGTCCATCCTCAGGACTGGTCAAAGCTTCCTGAAAGTTGGATTCCAGAGGATTTTTCCATGCTTCGGGAAAAGATCCGCGCCCTGTCAGGAAAGGACATTTCATTTGAAATCAGGCTACGCGATAAAAATGGTGTTTACAAATGGGTTCGTGTGCATCTGAAGGTCACCAACAAGGCTTCTAAAACAACACTCAACGGCTCTTTTAAGGATATAGATCATGAAAAGCATGCCAACGCGCAGATCAACCAGCTCTCCTTGTACGATGCAACTACCCGGCTGCCAAACATATCTTCTATGCTGTCACAGCTGAACGCGGCACTCAAGGACGGTAAGGAACATGTCATTCTTTCCATCAATATTGATAATTTCAAAATGATCAATGACCTGATGGGCTTTTTCACAGGAGACAAGTTTCTCGCAAAAGTTGGCAGAAGTCTGGCGGAGCGTCTTCCTGGCCACGCACATCTTTACAGATTCGGCGGAGATGAATTCGTAATCCTGACCAATGCGCCAAGCGAAGCGGCTGTTCTGGTGAAAACAATCCAGCGCTGCTTCGAAGACATTCTCGGCTTCAACAACATGTATCTTCGAATCACTTGCAGTATCGGGATCAGTGCCTTTCCATCGGAACACGCCTACGATGCTGAGAGTGTTCTCAAATGCGCCGATATTGCCCTTGAGCATGCCAAAAACACCGGTAAGAACAAGTACGTCTTCTTTGAAGACTCGATGATCGAAGAACTGGAGCAAAGACGCAACCTTATCAACGCACTTGAAAATTCCCATATGCGGGATAACTTCGAGGTCCATTATCAGAGACTGCATCACCAGTCAGATTCGAACTCGATCTATGCCGAAGCCCTCCTGCGCTGGAACTGGGAAGGCAAATCGATTTCACCTGCCAAGTTCATTCCCATTGCGGAAGAAACAGGACTGATTATTCCAATCGGTCGCATGGTCCTCGATGAGGTCTGCAAGGACATTGCCCACATGCATGCCCTTGGCATAGACTTTTACGCTTCAATCAATGTGTCTGCCGTTCAACTTCTGAATCCGACATTTATACACTCGGTTGTACAGGCCGTTGAGGCGCACTGTATCTCTCCAACCTTCCTGACTATCGAGATTACGGAGACATCTTTAATTCACGACACATCCCTCGTAAAAGGCAAGCTGGAGGTTCTCAGCAGCATGGGTGTAAAAATCAGTCTGGATGACTTTGGCACGGGCTTCTCATCGCTCAGCCACGTCCTCACGCTGCCTATTAACGAGCTGAAGCTTGACAGGACCTTTATCCACGATTTCGATACGGATAAGAAACGTCAGGCTGTCATAAAAAATGTCATTGCCCTCGCCCACGGTATGGACATACGTGTTGTTGCAGAAGGGGTGGAAAATGAATCAGAGAACACCCTGCTTGAAAAATACGAATGCGATATTATCCAGGGCTTCTATCACGCATACCCAAAACCGCTTGCCCAACTTATTGAAGAATCAACCGGCCTCAAGCTGCATCCGATGTCCTTTAAAAACATCCGAACGGGTGCTTAGCCTTATGCTATAGCATAAGCATCTATATATCGACAAATTGAAAGGCGTCTACCGCTTCATGAAAATGATTCGGTAAACGCCTATTTATTTTCTGACTTTCAGTACATCAGCGGCTGGGCGGCCATTAAGCGAGTTTTTCCTCAATCAATGTTCCTGTTCTGCCCTGAATGCCTTCCTTTGCTTTTTCAAGCGAAGTGATCAAAGCTTTTCTGCCCGGCTTCGATCCTGCGAACTGAAGCGCGGCTTTCACCTTAGGCAGCATGGAGCCTGGTGCAAAATGCCCTTCACCCACCAGCTTTTCTGCGGTGGAAATATCAAGCGCACTCAGCCACTCCTCATTTTCCTTGCCAAAATTGATGGCCACTTTTTCAACTGCAGTCAGGATAATCAAATAGTCTGCATCCAGAATTTCCGCTATTTTTGCAGATGCAAAATCCTTATCGATAACCGCCGGAACGCCCACCAGGCTATTGCCTTCCTGGACAACCGGGATACCTCCACCGCCAACCGTAATTACGACATGGCCAGCATCCACCAAAGTGCTGACCGTTGCCTTCTCAGCAACGTCAACAGGTATTGGACTCGGAACAACACGCCGCCATCCGCGACCAGCATCCTCAACCATATCATAACCCTTTTCTGTGATGAGCTTATCGGCCTCTTCCTTTGAATAAAAAGCGCCGATGGGTTTTGTAGGCCGAGAAAAAGCCGGATCATCCTTATCGACAATCACCTGAGTCACTACGGTTGCCACGGGTGTGGTCATCCCTCTTGAAAGAAGCTCTTCACGTATTGCATTTTGAAGATGGTAACCAATATACCCCTGACTCATAGCACCACATTCCGGAAACGGCATTTCCGGTGTCCCTGCGTCGACCGTCGTGCTGGCAGTTTCCATCGCCAGGTTAATCATGCCCACTTGTGGCCCGTTCCCATGTGCGAGTACAACTTCATGTCCTGCTTCAATCAAGTCAACGATAGGCTTCGCTGTGTTCTTTACAAGTCCAAGCTGTTCCTTTGGTGTTTTTCCCAGTGCGTTGCCTCCAAGTGCAACTACGATCTTCTGCTTCATTTCAATTACCTCCACTTTTTTGTAAGAAAGCAATTCGGGCATCTGGTCGATCCCAGATGCCCATCTTAATTACTATGCTGTTATAGGATCACGAATTTAATATGTTCAAGGCTCTCGCTTCGCAGCCTCTCTTTACATTAATTCATTTTGATACATTTAATGGTCTTAGACCGGTCTACAGCTTACCTGCAGTTGCACACATAACGGCTTTGATTGTATGCATTCTGTTTTCAGCTTCATCAAATACAACAGAGTATCTGCTTCTGAAGACCTCGTCAGTAACTTCCATCTCGCTGATGCCGTATTTTTCTTTGATTTCCATACCGACAACTGTTTTCTCGTCATGGAAAGCTGGCAGACAGTGCATGAAAATAATATCTTCATTTTCTGCCTTCTTCATCAAATCCATGTTCACCTGATATGGCTGAAGCTGCTCAATACGCTCTGCGAACTGGTCCTCTTCGCCCATTGATACCCAAACATCAGTATAAATAACATCGGCACCCTTAACGCAATCACTTTGGTCACTGAGTGTAATTGTGCCGCCAGTTTCAGCTGCAACCTGCTTCATTTCATTCACAAGCGCTTCTGTCGGCCAAAGCTCCTTAGGTGCGAATGCTACAAAATCCATACCCATTTTCGCAGCGCCGATCATCAGTGAGTTACCCATATTGTTTCTCGCATCGCCTGCATATACGAACTTAACCTTGTTAAGCGGCTTGTTCACATGCTCAGAAATTGTAAGAAAATCTGCAAGAATCTGAGTTGGATGATACATGTCTGTCAGGCCATTCCACACTGGAACACCTGCATTTGCAGCAAGGTCTTCCACTGTTTCCTGCTTGAATCCACGGAATTCTATACCATCGTAAAAACGACCAAGAACCTTGGCAGTATCCTCAATAGACTCCTTCTTACCCATTTGGCTATTTGACAGGAATGTTACCTGAGCGCCTTCATCATATGCCGCCACTTCAAATGCACAACGTGTTCTAGTTGACGTCTTCTCAAACAGAAGCACGATATTCTTGCCTTCCAGGAGATCGCCTCTTACACCTTCACGCTTCTTCGCTTTCAGGTCAGCGGACAGATCAAGTAAATACTTGATTTCTCCAGGTGTAAAGTCTTTTAGTGTCAGCAGATGTCTCCCCTTCAAATTCACTGGCATCGCAGTTCCTCCTTAAAATTATCTTTTGTCTGTAAATTCATGTCTCTCTGGCTTATAGTCATTATATCTGTATTATTATACAAATATATTCATAAATAATCAATCTGAATTATTTGTAAAGCTGATTGAAAATTTTGTGAATTCACCTTAAACAAGGTCACGATACAGCGGCATAGACATACATCTAGGGCCACCACGGCCTCTTGAAAGCTCCGAAGAAGGCATAATATGAAGTTTGACACCCGCATCTTCAAGAAGTCTGTTTGTCACATGGTTTCTGGAGTAAACGATGACTTCGCCCGGTGCGATTGCCAATGTGTTGGAGCCGTCATTCCACTGCTCACGACCTGCGTCAACACCACGTTTTCCACCACATCGTATGAGCTGAACGTCATCCAGTTCAAGATACTTCATCAGCAGCTCCTTAAGCACCATGGATTCCTGCTCAATTACTATTTCATCCTTTTCACGGCCTTTGCGTATGGAGTATACCGTCAGCGGCCCTTCAATTTCCGGGTGGATTGTAAACTTGTCCTTATCCACCATGGTAAATACAGTATCAAGATGCATGAATGCCCTACGTTTCGGTATGTCCAGGGCAAGGATCACTTCAAAATTTTGTCCATCTGCGAAAACCTTACGTGCCAGCTGATCAATCGCCGCGGCTTCAGTTCTTTCTGAAACACCAATGGCGAGTACCTTTTCCGAAAGAACCAGAACGTCTCCACCTTCGATGGCATAATCATCATCTCGGTCATACCAGAATGGGATATCAAACTGACCCAAATGCGGATGATGCTCAAATATGTACTTGGCAAATATCGTTTCTCTGCAACGTGTTACCGTTCTCATTTTATTAAGAGAAATACCTGTTCCTATTGTTGAAAATGGATCGCGTGTGAAATACAGATTCGGCATCGGGTCCATCAGGAACGGATAGTAGGAGTCCACAAGATCAGCAAGTGTGCTCTTGCCAATTACTGAAACTTCACCCTTTCTGATTCCCGCCATCATTTTGTCAATCATTTCACGATTTGTTCCGAATGAATTGAAGTACTCTGTTAATGCAGCCGTTTTCTTAACACCTTGTACGCCTGCTTCTTTAATGAATTGACTGATGAACTGCTTTTTGATATTTGCATTTTCAAGTGTCTCTGCAATCAGATCTTCCAGATAAGAAACCTGAACATCGTTCTTTCTGAAAATGTCTGCAAAGGCATCATGCTCTTCACGTGCGACCTCTAAATACGGAATATCGTCAAACAACAGTCTGTCCATCAAATCAGGTGTCAAGTTTTCTATCTCTTCACCAGGTCTATGTAAAAGTACATGCTTTAATTTTCCAATTTCTGAATAGACCTGCAATTGATTGTCTTGACTCATATAGCCACCTCTCACCTTTGACTTGATTTTGTTATTTATTACCATTTTATACATGACCTCTTCCTTACTTTTCACAGTATATATAATTAACAAAATCATTGCAACACAAGGGTTTAAGCGGAAGGCGCATTCTTTATGCATTAAACGAATATTCATTCGTTGAATATATTGGTATATGTTGGGAATGATTTGCGAAGAAAAGCATCAGGGCGATGCGGGGCAAATTTCAGGAAAAACCAATATTTTCTATTTTTGAATAGTTATGATGCCTAGTGAATATAAAATTTTTTGTAATTTTTAGAATATTTCATTTCTTCGAACAATTGAACCAGTGAATTGTTTTCTCTGTTTTTCCTGCAATTATTACGCAAATCGGCAATTATTTTTATACGCTAAATTTTTTTCGCATCTTTTTTTTATTGCAGCTGTGGAATCTGACAGGGCAACCTTCGGCTGCCCATGTCGCTTAGCGCGCCATATACGCAAATAGAGGCAAGACCCCATTCAAATTTCATTTGATGGGGTGTCCTTTCTCTGAGTTTCGCTCTTATTCCATGCGAAATGACAGGGCAACCTTCGGCTGCCCATGTCGCTTAGCGCGCCATATACGCAAATACAGGCAAGACGCCATTCAAATTTCATTTGATGGGGTGTCCTTTCTCTGAGTTTCGCTCTTATTCCATGCGAAATGACAGGGCAACCTTCGGTCGCCCATGTCGCTTAGCGCGCCATATACGCAAATACAGGCAAGACGCCATTCAAATGAATTTGATGGGGTGTCCTTTCTCTGAGTTTCGCTCTTATTCCATGCGAAATGACAGGGCAACCTTCGGTCGCCCATGTCGCTTAGCGCGCCATATACGCAAATAAAGGCAATGTCCCATTCAAATGAATTTGATGGGACATTGCCTTTATTTGCGTGCATTTCTTTGCCTTTTCCGGAAAGAAAAAAGCACCGAGGATGTCCTCGGCGCAGTATTTTCTAGTGCTTACTAGAACTGTACAAATCGGCGTGTATATACGGCTTAAGATGCTTCGATTCGTTGCTCTGTCGAGCAAACCATAATTTCAACGGTTTCTGTTAGTATGTCTGAATAACTGTAAGATACACGTCTCTGACGGTCTAGCCCCTCATTGACCTTTACAATAAAGATACTTGGGTAAACCTCTTCAACAACGCCTTCGTTTTCCTTGGCGTTGCGCTTACCCATGTTCGTACGGAGAACGACGCGTTCCCCAATACAGTTCTCTACACATTGCTTGATTTCTGTAAGCGTCTGCTTCGTTGCCAAATGCATCACCATCCTGTCAGTCACTTCCATCAGTATATCATGATTTTGACCAAAAGTCAATTATTATACACCAATGTAATTTGCCTTGTCAATAAGTTTACAACTTTTTTCATACTGTCAAGGTATTAAATTTTTTGAGGCACTTTCTTGATCAACTTGCGCAGCGTAGACGATTCCCCATTTTCCAAAATCTCCTGACTAATCTGAATTCGAAGCGAACTGGCTTCATCCTCGGAATACTGAAGATATGCAAACCACTGAACCAGATTCATATTGATACAATCCGGATCGAGAATCCCACCCATTAGAAATTTCGTATCCAAGGCGAAAAGCATATCTGATAAATCAAGACGCTCCTCTTTGCCAATGATACGTTCAGGCACAAAATGCGTACAGAAAGGCACCTGATATTCTACAACTGAATCTGGAAGTGTCATGTTGAATGCGTTTCTATAGTATTTCTTCACATCCCTATTGGATTTCTGAACGGCCTTCAAATTTGACTCATAATCTTCCAGAGATGCAAAGCCAAACAGCCTGCATGGCAACGGACGCACATCATAGATTTCACACGCCCCAGATTCACTCAGAAATGGACAGGCCTTCTTCTCTGTTAGCTCTGTAAAATAAAAGGCCATCAATCTCTCGGCGCTACGCTCATATACGTCGTAATGTTCCCGCATATAGTTGACAATATTGATAAATTCTATAAAAAAGGTTGGAACAGATTCTCTGCAGCAGGCAGTACATCCTGCACATTCACCCTCAGGAAGTCCTGCATAAATTCGATTGAGTTGATCAAACAGCTTTGATTTATCTGCTGTTAGAATCGCACGATCTATATCTTTTATGTGCATTTCGATTACACTCCAGTCTATGACGTCAAGTTGACATAATCTCACAAATACGATTATATAGAAATTTTTTACAAGCTTCAAGTCGAAAGCGATTCTGATTAAAAGTGCTACATCGAGGGTATACAGTGATTGACGGGAGAAAGACGTTATACTATAGGAGGCTGCCTATGAAGAAGATTATTTTATTTACAACGACAGCCTGTCCTCACTGCGCAACTGCGCGACATTATCTTGAGTCCAGCGGACTCAATTTCACTGAAAAAAATGTGCACGAGGATATGGAAGCACTCAGCGAGCTCATTGACAAGCGTATTTTGGGTGTGCCGACCTTTTTTATCGACGGTGATATAATTGTCGGCTTCAACAAAAGGAAGCTTGAGCGCGCTCTGAAGAGCTAAATCTAATACTGGAGTTGTCACTGAATGCCTTTCTGTGACACTCTTTTTTATTGTATGCGATGGTGCACAATGCTGGGAAATCTTCGATTTCCCATGTCGCTAGACGCGCCATATACACAGACAAAACCACTGCCTCATTCAAATGAATTTGATGAGGCAGTGGTTTTGTCTGTGTGCATTGCTTTGTCTTTTACGAAAATCATACACTTTTATTTTTTTGGGGGAGGGGGAGGTGTATGATCCCTTAGTCTTCTAGTTCATTATGTACTGTATATATGTCTGTTGTAGCTTGAGGCTGATCCAGTAGCTTATAGAGCACGATCAGTCCTATTACACCAATTACTTCCATGAAGCCACCTTCCTTCCTTTTGCCGTCGATTCGCTTCAATTTGTTTGTGTTTATTCCTTACTGACTACACACTCAGTATACCCGCCCCTACTTTCCATATAAATAAAACAAGTCCATATGTCATGGACTTGTCTTATTACGTAATCTTTCTTTAACATTGTAATCTTTAAGTAATACTTCTGCCGATCAGATCTATTGCCCAGCCAATCCCCTCATAAAAATAGGTCATGCCTCCATATGCGGTCGAGGCCTCAATAATCATGGGTTTTCTTTCCCGGGCGATGCGCTCAAGTACGGCTTTTGCATCAAATGCCCATTCATCGCCCTCACACTGTCCAGAGTGCGGCACAATATGATGGAACTTTCTATAATACTCCGAATCGCCATATGCCGCCCGTCCGCGTGTCGTCCATAGATGAAATGCCTCAGACACGTTCGCAAGGGCCTCAAGGGCTTTCATGTAATCAAAGGAATGCATTACACTGCTGAAAAACAAATGTCCCGTATCGGTCAAAATACCGATGCTCTCATAGGGCTGTATGTGATTGATCCATGATTCATAATTGTAGAACCTGCAGTTCGACCCCATGTACTCCAGCAGAACTTTTACTTCATACCGCTTGGCAAGAGCATCGATTCTTTTCAATCCCGCGTTGAGTGTCTGCTCGAAATCTGGATGTGCTTCATCGCAGTCCATATATATGCCAGCAAAGTGGAGTACGCAGTAGTCCGGCCCAAGCTCCGCCACAACCTTCAGATTCTCCTCAAGCATGCTGAATGACAATTCGCGCTTGTCTTCATCAGGATCAAGAAAAAACACATCCAAATAGTCGCCTTCAAAGCCCTCGGGAATAATATACGGCAAATGTATGCTAAATGGAATTTTGCGCGCCTTAGCGAGTTCAATATCCCTTTTCATCTTTTCAGCACGCTTCTCATAGCCGCCATTCCTGCCCAAACACATTTCAACGCGCCCCATGCCAAGGTCATGCAAATCTTCAACATCCACATGAACTGTATTAATGCCTAAATATCTGTTCATTATCTCTGTCTCCATACTGATTACAGCCCAAACCTGCAGCGAATCATATTAACCACAATCAGCATCATAGCTGAAAAAAACAAATAGAACCAGGCGAGTAGCCTATTCGAATGGGTCAAATAGACTTTTATGCCCATAAGCAGGACGTAAAGCGCCAGAACATTGCTTAAAATGTAATCTAAATCTATATTCATCTCTGTAAATACGAATAATCCAGTCACAAACAGGCCCACTACCGCTAGAAAGAGTCTGAGCCAGTCAAGACTGCGAATCCACCTGTCATTTCGTCTGCTCACCTTGAACCTCCGAATCCTTTGTATCCATCTTACTTTAGCCCCTAGTCTTTTTCAAGCGCCAATATAAAAAGCACCCAGACGCAGCTTGCGTCTGGGTGCCCAATTATTAAAGATGATTTTATAGGTTGCTTATCTGTTCAGTACTGCATTCAGTGCTACACCTACGATTGCTGCAAAGCTCAGACCAGAAATGCTTACTGTCGCTGTTACAGGAATCGCTAGAGTGATGCCAGTCCATGCCTGGATGTATGATGCGCCAAATCCTAGAACCAGAATCGTACCCATTACCAGGATGTTCTTCCAGTTGAATTCTACGTTGTTGTTCTTGATTGTCTTCACACCGATCAGAGCGATCATCGAGAACAGCATCAGACTGATTCCGCCCATAACTGGTACCGGAATTGTCTTAAGTACTGCACCGAGTTTCGCTACCATACCGAGGATGATTGCGAAAACTGCCGCGATGCGAAGGATCTTAGGATTGTAGTTCTTAGTGATAGCAAGCACACCTGTGTTTTCGCCATAAGTTGTATTCGCAGGGCCACCCACCAGACCGGCAAACATAGTTGCCAGACCGTCGCCTAGAAGCGTTCTGTTAAGACCAGGATCTTTGATGAAGTCTTCGCCGACTACTGTACCATTTGTAGTGATATCGCCGATATGCTCCATGAATACCGCTATTACAACCGGTGCAATTGTCATTACCGCACCAAGACTAAACTTAGGTAGTGTAAATGCTGGGACTGCAACAATCGCTGCTTCTCTGATTACCGATGTATCTACCAGACCCATTACAGATGCTACTGCATAGCCCGTTAGTACGCCAATCAGGATTGAAAGTTGTTTCGCAAAGCCTTTAGCCATAAATGTAACACCCAGCGCAACCGCAAGTGTAATACCTGCAATCATGAAGTTGCCAGCTGCCATGCCATAAGCTACAGGAACAAGGTTCAGACCGATGACCATAATCATTGGACCTACTACTTGAGGTGGTAAGAACTTGTTGATTCTTTCAACGCCGATTGTTCCGATGAAGAAAGACAGCAGTACATAAAGAAGACCTGCTACCATAATGCCGCCCTGTGCATAAGCCAAATCACCGCCGTGCATTTCTTTAACTGCGATGATCAGTGGAATGAATGCAAAGGATGAACCCAGGAATACAGGTACCTTTTTCTTCGTGCAGAAGTGGAAAATCAGTGTGCCGCAGCCTGCTGCGACAAGCGCTACCGATGGATCGAATCCTGTTAGGATTGGAACCAGAACAGTTGCACCGAACATTGCCACCAAATGCTGAAGACCTAGAATAAACTGCTTAACTTGTCCAAACCCGGTACTGTTTTCAGCACCATTACTCATTACTTTAGTCGTCATATTTACCCTCCGATTTCGGCCTCACAGGACCAATTAAAAAGTGAGACGTTTCATACCCTGAAACGACGAAAAGCTTCCTGCGACCGCAAGAAGCTGAATAACCCTAATTACAAGATGCACCTAACCCAAGTACACTTGTTTCAAAATCTTGCAGGTCTCTCGGACCCGATTAAAGACGTCCATATGCAGTTGCTCATTCGAACCCATAATATCACGAACATTTATTCATTGCAAGCCTTTTGATTTTGGAAATTACGAAATTCAAATTAATCAAAAACTTCGAATTGTCTGACTTTTACCGGAGTACAATATCGCCCGATACCGTTTTTGCATCCAGTGCATATGCACCATCGCCAAGCTTTCCTTTTAAAAGACGATCTGTCTTATTCTCGCTTTTCATATCGAGAAGAGTCTCGATTGTTCCTGAAGTTGTCTCAAACGCCACCATGCAACCCTGATCCGGCGGCACGGAAATCTTTATGTCTCCGGATGTGGAGTCAAAGCTGCTCTTTGCATTCAGCAGTTCAAACTTCACATCAATATCGCCCGATATGGATTTTGCATCAACACTGCCAACAGCCCGGTCCACTTCTATCTCACCAGATGTCGACTTCAAATTGCTGAAGCTCGATTCTACAGCGTTCAAATCAATATTGCCAGACACTGTTTGCACAGCGATTTTTTCAAAACGCCCATAAGATACTTTTACGTCCCCCGAGGTACTGTCAATCTCAACCGTTTCATTGAAGGATTCAGGTATGATTACCTTCAGATGCGTAGAAAGATGACTTGCTGAAAACACACCTTTTGCATGTTCTACTTTTATATAAAGGATTCCCCCAGACACACGCGTTTCGATTAGAGGCGGGGTGTAGGCAGGAACTGCCTTATATGAACCTTCAAGAATGATTTCTATATCCGTCCGGTCTTCACGCATCACTTGAACCTGAGAACTGATGACAGCCACGCGAATTTCCTCAAGGGCATCAAGACCAACCTCTACCTTCTGACTTATGTTCTCCTGCATTTCATCATCAAATAGAAGTACATTGTCATCTTTGATGCTTTGTATGAACCCTTCCAGGTTCAGATTCATTTCATCTATGGCTGAAAATGCAATCACATATGAAACGACCATTATAAAGAACAACCATAATGCTGCTTTTCTCATATGAACCTCCTACTTCGCAGAACGGATAATGTTGATGTTAAGTCTTAAGTATTTAATGGTTACCTTAAAAAACACCTTTGCAACAGATGCTGCTGCCATCCCCACAAGACCGCCCAGACACATGGTGCCCACACCGCCAAAAAGCATGGCTGCCGTTACATTGCCCTGAATATCCACCGATATGGCATGAAAGTCAATCATACTGATTAGGTGGGGGAACATACCGCCAACAATGAAGGCTGCACCACTGACCATGATTGCAACCGCTACCGCACCGGCTGCCACGAGCATACCCAACACCGCGACAAAGGGACCCAATATGAAAATCACGTTAAAGAGTCCAAGTCCAAGTGTTGCAAGAACTGCCCTGAGCACACTTGCCGCGGACCCTGTCTTTTCAGCCTTATCTATGTACTTCTTCACCTTATATTGTCTTGCGATTTCTTCCGGTGCCCCCAGCGCCTCAATCACATCATGCTCGTCCATGCCCCCCTTCACAGCCCTGGATATATGTTCGTCATAATCGTACAATATATCATTTCGTTCAGAGTCTGGAACGAAGTATAGCAAATCCTCCAGCTTATGCAGGAAGTCTTCTTTTCTCATAGCACACCTCCACGTATGAACATTCTTACACTATAAAGATACCACTACAGGCTTTCCTTAAAAAGGATATGTTAATTAATACTTTCTTAGAATTTCATTAGAGCCCCTGTGCTTTTTAAATAAAAAAAGGGGTATAATGATAGTAGGTAGAGTATGCCCATTTGGAGGTGAGTGTATGTTAGATGGTATCTATGCTTACAACACCATATACAGCCTGCTGAACATAAGCAGCAGAGACCTGAAAAATACATCAGCTTCCCCTGCAAGTCTTGCGACATCCATGATATTTGGAACCAGTCTCAACGACAAGTACAGGCAACTGATTGATTATGATGCTTACTCATCCCAATCTGAGTTTTACGGAACATTCAGAAGCAAGCTTGGCGATTTAAAGGAATCTGCAGGCGCACTTTCAAACGCCGAACAGGATGACCTCGCGACCAGGCAGGCAAACTATGACACAAATGCCATTACAGCCAAGGTCAAGGATAATGCCGAAGTCGCTTCCTATGAAATCGAAGTGGAGCAGGTTGCTTCCAAGCAGGTAAATCAGTCCGCTGAATACTTTGAAAACAGTGATGTGACCCTTGATGAATCGGCAAATCATATTGAAATCCGAATCGACGATGAAGTAACCGATCTGCTCATTGAACGCAGCCCGGACGCGTCCTACGAAACACTTTTTGAAAGCATTGCTGATTCAGTCAATCAAAACGTCGACGCTGTAACTGCTTCTGTTACCAATGACAACGGTCTGCTTCAACTGCAGATTTCCAGCAGGGAATCCGGTGAGGCATCACAATTTGAAATCGGCGGAAATCTCAGCGAAGCCCTCGGACTCAACAACATCACTCAAGCTGCGCAAGATTCTATCGTGCGTGTCAATGAAGCCATTCTCACCAGCACTTCAAACCTCATCGAGCTTGACAACGGCAAAGTCGGCATTCAGGTCAATCAGGAAACTGTAATTCCCTTCGAGCTCTATATCGATGTATCCGGAGTCGGCGCGCTTTCCACAGCTAAGAAATTTGCCAACAGCTTTAACGAAGCCATGATTTATCTGCAGGGACTCAACAACATTCAGTCTGACCTCCTGCGAAAACAGATTCTGCAGTCTGCCACTGACAGTTCAGATGCCTTTGAAGCCGTTGGTATGGAAATGACAGGCGATTATGCGCTTTCGATTGACGAAGAAAAGTTTCTTGCTCAGTTCGAATCAGAAACACCAGAGGCCAAACGCGCTGTTGAAGCCTTTCAAAAAACCGTAAAGACCGTATCGAATAAGGCATCGCAAGCACTCAGGACACCGCCTAGCACCTACAGGCCCGCATCAATGCCGCAAAAGCTGCAAAGCAGCAGCTTCAATTATTCGCAGAACATGACACCCATTGCCATGAATACACTTTTTTCAAAAGGTTCCATTGTAGATGTATTTTTCTAAACTGAATTGCTTAAGTCCTTCAGATTTCATCTGAAGGCTTTTTTTAGGATAACCATTCAATAAGAGACGCAATCTCTAGGAGGCACCCTATGAAAACACTGTTTTACGGAGGAGACATACTCCCTATGACCGGCCGGAACACAAGGCTTGATGCCCTGCTGATCAGAGACAATATCATCATTGATACCGGCGATAAGAAAACGCTTGAGAAAAAACATGAACCCATTGACCATTATGTAGACTTAAAAGGAAACACACTGCTCCCAGGTTTTAACGATTCCCATATGCATCTGCTCGCTTTTGGGGAGTCCCTTCAGCTTTGCAAGCTCGAAGGAACAGGCTCCATTGCCGAGCTAAAGGAACGCTTGCATCTTTTTGCCAAGTCCACAGAGGACTTCTGGATTGTAGGACGCGGCTGGAATCAGGATTACTTTCTCGAGGGCAAACTCCCTTCAGCGTCAGACCTGGATGCTGTTGTAGCAGACCGCCCGGTCGTATTGAGCCGTGCCTGCGGTCACATTCTTGTGTGCAACTCAATAGCCCTTGAAGCGGCTGGCATTTCAAAGAATACGCAACAGCCGGCAGGAGGTGCTTTCGATGTAGACGATGAAGGCCGTCCTACAGGCATACTTCGAGAAAATGCCATGTCACTAGTCTTCAGCAAACTGCCTGAGCCGAGTGCCGAAAAACTCGAACATGCCATCATCGCCGGTGCCAGGTATGCCCTCAGTCAAGGGTTCACATCAGTCCAAAGTGATGATCTGTGTGCACATCCCATGCATCTGAACAAACTTGTTTTAGATACACTACATAAGCTTTCTCTGGAGAAGCGTCTGCCAATCAGAGTCGACGAACAGTCTCTCTTCATAACCCTTGAAAATTTCCTTTCATTTATAAATGCCGGCTATAAGACCGGTAAAGGTGATGGATTCTTCAAGGAAGGACCTCTTAAAATCCTAGCCGACGGCTCACTGGGCGCAAGAACAGCCTTCCTAACCCATCCTTATGAAGACGCACCAGACACATGCGGGATTGCCATGTATACACAAGATGAACTCACCGCACTTGTCATTGCCGCAAATCAGCACGGCATTCCTGCAGCTATCCATGCAATAGGTGATGGGACCATTGATATGGCCCTTGAGGCTTTCAGGTGCTCAAAGGCAGAGATGCCTGAACACACGCTTCGAAACAGTATTGTTCACTGCCAAATCACGCGGCCTGATCAATTTGAAACAATGAAATCACTGGGTGTTCTTGCTCATGTTCAACCAATATTCATACAGTATGACAAGGATATTGTACAAGCACGGCTTGGAGAGACGCGCGGACAGACTACCTACGCCTGGAGGACCATGCTCCAATCGGGTATTGTTCTGGCATTTGGATCGGACTGTCCTGTGGAAGCCATGGACATTATGCCAAACCTCTTTTCAGCCATAGCACGTACAGACCTCAGCGGCAATCCCCATGGCGGATGGATGCCGGCGGAGCGGCTTGATGCCTATACCGCTCTTGAAGGTTTTACAAGAGGCGGTGCCTATGCGTCCGGCGAAGAAGATATCAAAGGATCCCTCGAGGTCGGAAAACTCGCTGACTTTGTGATTCTAGACCAGAATCCCCTCAAGGTTTCACCACAGGACCTTCTTAATACGAACGTTCTCGAAACTTGGGTAGATGGAAGCCTTGCATATCGCAAGTAAAAGTCTTTTGCTTACACATCGTGTGTAGTAGACCACCGCATAGATAAAGACCTGCAGCGTACTCGATCCAGTTACAGGATTCGCACTGCAGGTCTTTCTTTGATTCACAGTCATATTCCGGTGATTACTCTACGAAAACTTCAACGTGCTCATCACCGTCGTCTACCTCGACCAATTTACCTTCAGCACCTTCTTGAATCATGCGCACGATTTCATCCATGTCGATATTTCCCATGCTCTCCTGAAGCTCCGGCGAGAACTTTTTGCCAATCTTAATGCCAACATTCACCAGGCTCAGCGGAATTTTAATATTGACCGTTTCCTTACCGTTCTTTCTAACGCGAACCCGCAGTCTTCTTGGGCTTGTCCCTGTACCATTTACAGGTTCAAGTGCCGTTGAGCTTTCACTTTGCGGCTCCGTTTCAATAGCCTGCATCAGCTTCATGCCCTCATCTGCAGTTATTTTACCCTCTTCAATCATTTTAAGAATTTGCATTTTTTCAGATGTCATTGCACACCCTCCTTATTCTTCGCCAGTCTGCCTATTCACCGCTGAGTAATTTCAACGCTTCGTCAGAAGTGATTTCACCCTTATCAAGGCGTTCCAAAATTGCTTTTCGTTCCACCGCAGTCTCTTTCTCATTTGTCTTGTAGCCCAAGGCTTCAATCACCTGATCCAGATTGCGGCGAACTGTCGGATAGGATATTCCCAGTTCTTTTTCAATTTCTTTGATATTGCCGCGGTTCTTGATGAATACTTCAATAAACCACTTTTGTTCCTTGCTCAAGTAACTGAACTTGTCCAGTTCAAAATCGCCTTCTATAGATGTACTGCAATTGTGACAATGCAGCTTTGCAACCTTCAGCTTAGAGGCGCAGACCGGACACGTTCCGATAACTGTTTTTTTCATTTTGCACCCTCTCCGTTTCTGTAATATCATTTCTAATTCTTAACTATATTTAAATCATAAATCAATATATTTAATTAGTCAATTAATATTATTAATTTCTAATTTGATTTTAATAATACACACATCAAAATACATCATTTCATCCTTTATTTTAATCCCGCATAAAATAAAAGACCGAACGGGTCTTTTCATCCCATTCGGTCTTGATTTCATAAGTATATTACACTGCTCACAAGGTATTTAGACCTGTATTTTTACTGGTCTGCACCGTCTGCCTTAGTGGCTTTTGCAATTTCTGTAACCGATGCTACAAGCGAAGCCACATTTTGCATTTCTGAAGGAATGATCAGCTTTGTTGACTTTCCGTCAGCAACCTTTTCGAGGGCTTCAAAGCTCTTCAGCGTCAATACGCCATGGTCCGGTGCTGCATTCTTGATCATTTCAATACCACGCGCCGTCGCTTCCTGAACCTTTAGAATTGCCTCTGCATCACCTTCCGCCTGGCGGATTTTGGCTTCTTTAGTTGCTTCTGCATCAAGAATACGTGCACGCTTGTTGGCCTCAGCTTCAAGAATCGCTGACTCTTTTTGACCTTCAGCGACAAGGATTGCCGATTTCTTTTGACCTTCGGCACGCAGGATTGCTTCACGGCGTTCACGTTCAGCACGCATCTGCTTTTCCATTGCTTCCTGAATGTCTGCTGGCGGCTGGATGTTCTTAACTTCAACACGATTGACCTTAATCCCCCACGGATCTGTCGCTTCGTCCAAAATGGAACGCATTTGCGTGTTGATAAGATCTCTCGAAGAAAGAGACTCATCTAGTTCCAGTTGTCCGATGATGTTACGCAGTGTCGTCGCCGTAAGGTTCTCAATAGCGACAATCGGACGCGCAACCCCATACGTAAAGAGCTTCGGATCTGTAATTTGGAAGTATACGACCGTATCGATCATCATACCGACATTATCCTTTGTAATTACAGGCTGAGGTGGAAAATCGACAACCTGCTCCTTGAGTGATACTTTCGAAGCCACTCGGTCTATCAAAGGTACCTTCACATGCAGGCCCACATCCCATGTGCCCTGATATGCGCCCAGTCTTTCAATAACAAAGGCATTTGACTGAGGTACAATTCGAATATTCACCGCAATCAGGCCAATGGCCAGAATAAGCAGTGCGAAGAAAACTATGAATCCCATACTACATCCTCCTTATAAACATACTCACACACCTAGCTCAATAAACCTCAAATCCTTTTACGCGTCTTTGGCAATGCGTACAATAAGCTTTACACCTTCAATTGCAACTATCTCCACTTCTTCGCCGCGGTCAATTTCTTCACCGGACTCAGATTTGGCAGTCCAGATCTGACCCTTCACCTTAACCTGTCCCAGATTATAAACATCGACACGCTTAAGTACGATTCCCCGTTCCCCAACGAGTGCTGAAACATTCGTCTTCGAGGCACCAATACGCAGGTATTTCTGCGCAACTGGCCGGGTATAGATAATCATTACAAGTGTAGCTATCAGGAATACCGCAATTTGAAGATATAAAGGAAGCTTAAGCAGCGATACCAATAATGCGGCAATCGCTCCCAGTGCAAACCAAATCGAAGTAAGACCCAGCGTAAACGCCTCAGCTACTGCAAATACAATGATGAAAACTGTCCACACAATAGGCATTGCACCCGTAATATCAGGCATATCCTTTCACCACTCTTCCTACATACTACTTAACCCTTCACATATGTATTGAAACATATGTATTTTCCATATTCTCACTATACAGGATATACCTTAAGAATCTATTAACGAAGAATTAAAGGATAAAAAACACCTTCACCCTTCAAGGCAAAAGCATCCAGAATGTCTAGGGCGTTTAAAAAAACAAATGCCCGAGCAGTTGCAGCTTGCTCGGGCACAGATTAGTCTTCTTTTTCAAGGAGTCGTGTTGAAGCATATTGCATTGCGATCGCTCCAAGCGGCGCAGTTATGACAATGGAAAGTACAGCCATTGCCAGTATTAGCTCCCCGGACTTGACACCGTAGCTAAGCGGAACCGCGCCAATTGCCGCCTGAACCGTAGCCTTCGGTGTGTAACTGATCACACAGAAAAGACGTTCTTTCATATTCAAGTTTGTCCCCAAAATGGACAAATAGGTGCCAATGCTTCTTGCAATCAGGCCGAAGGCTATAATTCCAAGCCCTGCAAGCCCGGCGTTGAGGGCAAGTGTCGTATTGACCTCCGCACCCACCAGCACAAAGAGTATGATTTCAGCGAGCACCCAAATCTTGTTGAATTTGGCAGACAGACGATGCGCTGTCTTTGGCCGAAGCTCCAGAATAATAAAGCCTATTGTCATGACGCCGAGCAGTGCCGCAATTTCAACAGTACCTTCGAGCATATCTTCAAGCGAGGTCAGCAGGATTGCCACCCCCATGATAAACATGACTTTCTTTGTGTCGCGTATATGATATTTCTTAAAAATAAATACAAGGGCGTAACCGATAACAGCCCCAAGAATAATGCCGAGTATTATGGAAACTGGAATCCCAGCCAGCTGTATGCCAATGTTGACATGATTTCCGCTGTATAGTCCTAGGAAGGTTGAAAAAATTGTAATTGCAAAGATGTCATCCAGCGATGCACCCGCTAGAATCAGTGTTGGAATATTCTTTCCTGTGCCCAGCTTATCGTGCGAAAACTGAAGCATGAGGGGTACAACAACGGCAGGGGATACCGCAGCAATGATGAATCCCAGAATACCGCCTTCAATAAAACTGAAGCCAAGCAATTTCGTAGAAATAAAGGCCACGGCGAACCCTTCGAAAATGCCTGGTAAGAACCCGAGTCTGACAGCTGCCCCGCCTACACTTGAAAGCTTGTCCTTGCTGATTCCAAGACCTGCTCTAAGCAAAATAACAATCAGGGCCAGCCTTCTAAGGTCGCCTGCAACTTCCATAATCATTGGGTCCAGCCAGTTCAAACCGTATGGTCCGATCAATATTCCCAGTAACAGCATACCCAGCAGTCCCGGGAGCCGCAATTTTGAAAAAACCGTATGCGCCAGCATGCCCAGCAGCATAATGATGCCTAAACTTGTTATCATTCGAATCCCACCTTTTCACAATCGAATTCTATCATAGTAAATTGATGGATTCAATCGTTTCAAAAACACGAAGTTGCGTATAAATATAGTAAAGCTCGAATTATGGGCTAAATACGCTAGCCAACAAGAGGTGACATCCATGAAGAATAAGCAGCGCTACATCATTTACACAACAACAAAATACCTTGCAATTGTCCTCCTAGCCCTCGTTGCACCAATCTACTTCATCGAAGAGTATGTTCTACCGGCGCAACTGGTCATCTTCACGACGCTTTTCATACTGGAACGCACAATTGTGTATAGAAACATCCAGCTTGGTTTTAGAGCCTTTGAAAAGTCCCTGGGTGCCATTCACAAGCTCCTCCCCACCTATGGTGGTTCCGCACTTCGGTTTGATTTCGACTTTTACAGCCCCGATTCGGCAAAAGAGACTGCCACCAGCATTCAAGAGGCGATTGAAGAAATGGTCAGGGAGCAGAATAGCGTCATGAGTCGCTACGAAAGCCTAAATACTGACCTGACACACTATGTCAATGCTCAGCATATTCTCCTTTCAATCGCAAATGAAATCATTTCTGTGGAGGATGCATCTACCATGTACAATATCTTTCTCAGTAAAGCCATTGAACTTGTTCATGGTGCTGAAAAAGGCAGTATGCTCCTGCTGAACAATGATGCATCGCTGGATTTTGTCGCTGCGAAAGGCTTTGACCTGGAGGCTCTGAAAAAAATAAACCTCAATGCTTACGACTCTTTTCTGGCGCTTAACAGAACCCAGCTCAGAGTCGAGCCCTACATTATAAACGACATGTATCAGCACAACAACCAAGCCCTTGACACCGACACCGTGCACGAACTGGAGCGCATCACTGGCCTTGATATCAAGTCAACTCTAACCGCGCCAATTCTAGTGGATGGTGAGATCTACGGAATGATCAATCTTGACAGTTCGCAGGTCGGCGCTTTCAAGCCTGCAGACATTACCTCCATGCTGTTTTTCACAACCCAGCTTAGCTTTGCCATCAAAAATAGAGAGCTTGTCGATAGAACGCGTTACTTGTCGCAATACGACAGCCTTACAGGTATATTCAACAGATCCTATTTTGAGGAGACCTTCTCAACCTATCAGGACCGCGTATTCAAAGGCAAGGGAACATTCCTTCTTCTGATTATGGACCTGAACTACCTAAAGAAAATCAACGACAACTTCGGACATAACGCAGGTGACAAGGCGCTGCGCACCTTTGTTGAGGAAATAAAAAACGACCTGCCACAAAGCACTGTTCTGGCCCGTTATGGCGGAGATGAATTTATAGCAATTATGCCCGATATGAGTATGGATGAAGGACATGCTGTTCTCGACGCATCGATTACGCGCTTCAAGGATCTGTACATTCACTTCAATAATGTCCGCATACCAATCCGCTACAGCTACGGGATAGCAGCCTCACCAGACGAATCCATGGTTATAGATATTCTCGTCAAGCTGGCAGATCAGCGCATGTATGCTCATAAGAGCGAAACCAAGCGCTTGGATTCCGAGCTCTTTGATTCAGTCACTCAAAATGGTCTGGCTTAATAAATATTGAGGTAAGACCCTCACACATAGGGTAACTAGCAGATATGAAAGGAGGTGATAGGATGCTCCCGCAAGGACTCACCGTCGAGGTGATTGGCGATATCATTTACTGGAAGAACACCACGGGCTCCATCTCAGAGCAAGATGCAATTCAAATTTCCGATTATATTAAGAATCTTGTAGAAGAAAAATCCGTTCGCGCAATATTTGTTGATAATCGAAGACTTTATGGTGTTTGGACGCCAGAAGTCGATAAAATCTGGATAGACCTCATGAATTACTTACCACAGCACGTGAACAAAACCGTCACCATCTGTCAAAATCACATTAACAAGCTTCAGCTTAATTACTTATCCACACAGGCTGGCACAAAAGAATCCGTACAAGCCTTTACAGAATCCGAACGTGTGGAAATGGAACATTTTCTCCAGTTCAAGCTTGAAAACATGCACATACTGGAACGACACTAAAACATACATACTTACTGAAACAAAACGGGGGCTGATTGAAAATCAGCCCCTTTTTTACATGTGAAACACTCAAATTGTCATAATATATGGTTTTCCTGTTTTAGGATGTCTGACAATACAGGTTTCAATCCCATAGACTTCCTCTATGCGGCTTTCCGTCAGAACAGCTTCTGGTTTTCCATCATCCGTTATGCGTCCCTGATGAACCAGAAGTACCTGATCGCAGTAGGTCATTGCAAAATTCAAGTCATGCAGTATGACAATGACCGTCATATCCCCATCCCTGCAAAGGTCTTTGGTTAGGGCCATGAGTCTGATTTGATGTTTGATGTCAAGATGGGTGACCGGTTCATCTAAAACTAAGATGCTCGGCTCCTGTGCAAGTGCCCGGGCAATGATTGCGCGTTGCCGCTCCCCGCCGCTTATTTCCCGAATAGATCGCCCTCTCAAATGCCAGATATCCGCTTTTCGCATCGCTGCTTCAACAATATCAAAGTCTCTTTTTGATTCTCTTTGAAAACGTCCAATATGCGGTGCTCTTCCCATGAGCACAATATCATGGACAGAAAAGTCATAATCTATTACTGATGACTGGGGCACCGTTCCAAGCTTTTTCGCTAAAACCTTGTGTGACAAGGCAAGAATGTCTTCTCCAGAAAGAAAGACTGTCTTTTTATCGGGTGTCAATGAACGCATTATATTTTTTGCAAGTGTGGTTTTTCCAGAACCATTTGGTCCCACAATCCCTACGAAAACCCCTTTTTCAATTCTAAGGCCAACATCCTTCAAAACTTGTTTTTTGTCGTATCCACACGAGAGATTTCTAACTTCAATTTCAAACATGCGGTCACCTCCCAAGTTTTTTCGATTTGCCGCACTGCATCAGATAAATAAAATATGGTGAACCAATAAAAGCTGTCATAACACCAATTGGAATCTCAGCTGGGGCAAATAAAGTTCGTGCCACCGTGTCTGCCACAAGGAGGAACACACCTCCTGCAAGGATTGAAAACGGTATAAGCTGCCTGTGGTCAGGACCTACAATCATGCGAACCGCATGGGGCACAATCAGTCCGACAAAGCCTATGATCCCACTCACCGAAACTGCTGCTGCGGTTACTGCAGACGCAATCATAAGCAGGACAATTCTAAGTTTCTCAACGTGAACCCCCAGTGACTGGGCAACCTCTTCTCCCATCAGCATTATATTTAAGTCCCTTGCGTAGAGTCTGAACAGGGCAATCGCCACCGTTACCGGTATGAGCATAATGCCCACTTGTGCCCATGTTGCACTCGACATGGACCCCATTGTCCAAAATACAATCCGCTCAATCTGTTCCCTATTAAAGACCATAATCATGGAAAGTCCTGATTGGAGCATAAAATTGAGGGCGATTCCAGAAAGCAGTAGGGTCATCGTTTCTGTCTTACCACCGACTTTTGAAATCTGCCAAACGACAATGCTCGTAACCGAAGCACCGACAAAGGCACCTACTGCGACCGTACTGAAAAGGGGCAGCATAATGGCGTATCCGCTGACGATTACAAGCGCCGCACCAAAAGCAGCACCCGATGAAATCCCCAGTACATAGGGATCTGCCATTGGGTTCTTAAAAACCGCTTGAAAGACAACGCCAGCACTCGAAAGCGCCATACCAATTACAATCGAAAGAAAAATGCGCGGCATGCGGATATTCCAGACGATCAGATCGGCAGATTTGTTGATAAGCTGGTCTTCGTGCCCCGTCAGATGCGCTTGTAGGCTAGTCAAAACATGACCCGCTGAAATATTTGCCGCGCCGAAGGACGCGGCTACGAGGACTGTCATGATTAAGGCGCAGACAAGCAGGCCTCCAAAGGCAACCTGCTTAAACAGGCTCTTTCGAGAACTTGCCTTTCTGTTTTCAACGGTTTCAATTACTGAAAACATACCATCACCTTCTATTCGAACACTTCAGGATGCAGAATTTTCGCAAGAGCTTCCAGACCCTGAGCAAGTCGCGGACCTTGGATGTCCAGCAAATCATCATCAATTTCATACAGGCGCCCCTCTTTAACCGATGTCAAATCCTGATAGCCATTTGTAGCTTGAATGTTTCTTTTGGAATTGTCGTGTACAGAACATACCATCATATAAGGGTCCTTCTCAATAAGCTTTTCCAAGCTGTAGGACCACCCTTTGACTTCTGCAGCCGCATTGGTTCCACCGGCCATTTCAATCATCTGGCTTATAAACGTGTCGCCACCTGCAGTATGGTCCCCGCGTTCCCCAAAGCCGACAACATAGTAGACCTCTGTAGGAATTACTTCTGCCGTCTTTTTTAAAACGGTTTCCACTTTTGCCTTCATGCTTAAAATCAAATCACGTGATTCTTTGTTTTGATTGAGTATACGTCCTGTATTTTCAATGACTTCATATACACCTTCGAAACTGTTCTGCGAGCTTAGAACAACCACCTTAATGCCGATGTCCTCAAGCTTTGCCAGAGTTTCTTCCTTGAAATGTGTCGATGCGATCACCAGGTCAGGTCCTAGGGCAGCGATTGCTTCAATGCTTGGATTTCGCATAGATCCTATGGATGCAATTTTTTCTGCAGCCTGTGGATAGGTACAGTAGTCGGTACGCCCCTTAAGGATATTTTCTGCTCCAATGGCGAAAATTGTTTCCGTTATGGATGGCGCGATTGAAATGACCGATTCTGGTTTCTTTTCAATTGTTACTTCACGTCCATATGAATCTGTTATCGTTAGCGGATATACCGTCTGATCCGAGAATTTATCATCCACAGGGTCAAGACTTTCCTCACTCGACTGTGTCTTGTCTTCTTCAGTATAGACCTGCCCTGCTGGCACATCTGCCCCTGGGGTATCTACAAGAGAATCTGAACAGCCGCTAAAGAGCATGAGCACTGCGAACAAACCTATTACCAATACAATTTTCTTCAATTTTTCCTCCTTCACATATCGAACTGCAATCAAAAAGGACCACGCCTTAAAGCGGGGTCCCATTACCTCTTCATCTACAATTCGATACCTCTCATCCTCGTGAGAACTTGTACCTTACGTTGTACGGCAGGTCTCCTGGCTCTGGTTCAACGCTCAGCTTTCCTTCCCGGTAAACCAGTGGTTTCAAAGCTTTGCTCCCCATTACAGTGGCGGGACCGCGTCGGACTTAAACCGAACTTCCCTATTATGCATCATTGCACCGTAGCGTGTATTCTTATTCAAATCATTAATCCGTTCACTATTATATCGTATTTCCGCGCATTAAATAAGCAAAAATTTGACCCCTTTGGAATACAGGCTCAAGTTATCCACATTTCCAGAACAAATTTCTTGTATAGTCCCCTTGACAATTGATTAATCCAAATGATATACCCACAATTTTCAGCACTTATACACACAAACCTGTGGATAAACCCTTTCGATTGTGGACTAATGTCCAAAACGCCCCGAACACAAATTCGGTTATCAACATAAGTCACAGTTTTTCCACATATTTTGTTAATAACTTATGTCCCTGCCATATTGCAGATTACTCTTGACAATTGTTTGACGCACTATATAATTATATTAGAAAATTCTAATATAGTAATGGAGGTAATCATGCTTCGTATATATGAAATGCAGGCCGAATTCCTAAAAGCGTTAGCACATCCTACAAGACTGCGCATTATGAATCGGCTGAGAGATGAAAAGGAACTCTGTGTCTGTCACATACTTGAAGACCTGGACATGGACCAGTCCAATGTATCGCAACACCTGCGCGTACTTAAAAAAGCAGGCATCGTAACGTCCAATAAGCACGGACTGAAAGTCTACTACAAGCCTACGGACCCAGACGTCTATAAACTGATTGACCAGTTGGGACCTCTGCTTTCCAATAGACTCGAAACCATGTCCGCAGCACTTCGTACGGAGGTATAATTTATGGAAGCAATACGCAGCATTTTTCAGGTCATCTTCTGGCCTTTCATACAGGTTGACCATTTCATGATCAAGTTGGCCGACTGGGTCACAGTTGGTCTTTTCAAACTGGAAGTAGGCACACACCTGCACGGCAGTCTGCACTTCTTCATTTATGATTCACTGAAAATCATTGTCCTGCTCAGCTTCATGATTTTCACCATTTCCCTCATTCGAAGCTTCTTCCCTCCAGAGCGCGTCAAGCTCATGCTGGGAAAAACCAACGGTTTATTCAAACACTTGCTGGCAGCGAGCCTTGGTGTTCTTTCACCCTTCTGCTCCTGTTCAACAGTACCCATATTTATCGGTTTCGTGGAATCTGGCATCCCACTCGGTGTAACGTTCACCTTCCTGGTGACTTCACCCATCGTCAATGAGATCGCCATCGGTTTTCTAATTATGTCCTTCGGACTCAAGGTTGCCCTGACCTACACCCTTGCCGGCATGTTCATTGGCATGTTTTCCGGCTACATTATCGACAAGCTCCATCTGGAACACCTTGTGGAGTCCTATATTTATGAAATGCAGGCAGGCGAAACCATCGTTCCAGAAATGACAACACGAGACCGAATCGAATTTGCCGTTCAAAACGTGAAGGACATTACTGGCCGCGTGTGGAAATTTGTACTTATAGGAATTGGTATTGGCGCACTTGTTCACGGGTATGCCCCTGCAGACATACTTGCAACCTACGCCGGACCCGATCAGCCGCTTGCTGTCTTTGTAGCGGTCGCGACAGGGATTCCGCTTTACTCAAACGCAGTTGGCACGATTCCAATTGTCGAGGCACTTATTCTTAAGGGCGTTGGTGTAGGTACGGCTCTGGCCTTCATGATGTCGGTCGTTGCCTTGTCTTTACCTGAGGTCATCTTGCTCAAGCAGGTCATCAAGCCCAAGCTTATTGCCATTTTCATTGGCATAACAGGCTTCGGTATTTTGAGTGTCGGATACCTCTTCAACGCAATTCTATAAAGACATGTACCTTTTACAAACGGTATTTCTTAAGCAAGACGGATAGTTTTTAATACTGGGTATTCATTATATAAGGATCAATCATTCACTTGGAGGTTGTTATGATTTCTATTAAAGTACTGGGAACAGGATGCAAGAAATGTTCAGAGACATACGCACTGGTCAACAAGGTTATCGAAGCACAGGGTATTGATGCTGAGGTGACAAAAGTTGAAGACTTGAAATCCATTATCGGCTACGGCGTTATGACAACACCTGCAGTCGTTATCGACGAGAAGGTTGTCATGAAAGGCAAGGTTCCTAAGCAGAAAGACGTAGAAAGCTGGTTTAAATAATGAAAATCAGACTGTATGACCAAATTTGCTGAGGCTACTCAAAAGTCGGCACAGTTGTGCTGGAGGCGCTTAAGCAGCTGAATATCAAAGCAGATTATGACATGATTGCGGACCTCAACATTATGAAGGAAATCGGTCTAGAATACACGCCTGCAATCTTTATTGACGACACGCTGATTTCACAGGGAAAATACTATTCACTGGATCAGATGAAGGCTCTTCTAACCGAACACAACAAGTAAATATTTTAAAATGCAAACGCCCGCAGTATATGATACTGCGGGCGTTTTCCAGCTGACCATGGCCTGGCGAGCGCTGGATATATATAGTGATAGAGCAACCATCTATATATCTGAGTTATATGTCGAATTTCTCTCGCGCAATATAGTGCGTATGCAGCAGTTCATGCGCCTTATGTGAATTCGGTTTGCCTAGAAAATCATTATACAGTGCCTGAATCATTGGATTCTGGTGTGATTTTCTAATTGCCTTGACTGTATCTTCCTCATAGAGGGCCTTTGCACGCTCTACGCGAATGTCGATACCGCTATTGAGTATCTGCGATGGCACTTGTGGTTGTCCGCCGCCGCAAACGCAGCCGCCGGAGCATCCCATGATTTCTATGAAATGATATGATTTTTCACCCCTGCGGACCATATCCAGAAGTCTTGAAGCTTCTGCCGTTGAATGGGCTAGGGCTACACTGATTTCCAGGTCTGCAATTTTGATTGTCGCTTCTTTAATGCCTTCGACACCTCTTACAGCATCGTATTCGATATCCTTAAGGTCCTCGCCTGTAAGCACATCCGCAACGGTTCTAAGAGCAGCTTCCATAACGCCGCCTGTAGCGCCGAATATAACGCCTGCGCCCGTGTAGTCACCCATGTAATCTCTGTCGAAATCCTCGTCCGGCAGATTTACAAAGTCAAGGCGTGCCTGCTTGATCATCTTTGCAAGCTCTCTAGTCGTGATTACTGCGTCAACATCACGCAGACCATTTACTTTAAGTTCTTCTCTGCCTGCTTCTGACTTCTTCGATGTACATGGCATGAAGGAAAGAACAAATATTTTCGAAGGATCTACGCCGTGCTTCTCTGCGTAGTAGGATTTTGTAATTGCACCAAACATCTGTGCAGGCGACTTGCATGTCGACAGGTTTTCAAGGAAGTCAGGATAGTTGTACTCAGCATGACGTACCCAACCCGGTGAGCACGAAGTGATCATCGGCAGTTTGCCGCCGTTCTGAATACGGCTTAGGAGCTCATGTCCCTCTTCCATGATTGTCAGGTCTGCACCGAAGTCCGTATCGTAAATGCGGTCAACACCCAGACGTCTGATTGCTGCAACCATTTTTCCAGTCACACGCGTTCCAATTTTAAAACCGAACAGTTCACCTAGAGCCGCTCGAACTGCTGGTGCAGTCTGGGCAACCACATGTACATCCGGATTTTCAATCGCATCCCAGACGCGCTCGATATCGGTCTTTTCGCGCAGGGCTGCAACGGGACACACAACCATACACTGACCACAGTATACACATGGCGCATCTGCCATGGACACATCAAAGGCCGGTCCTACAGTTGTCTCAAAGCCTCTGTTCTGGAAGTCCAGAATACCGAGACCCTGTGATTTTTTACATGCTGAAACACATCTTCCGCAAAGAATACATTTGCTTGTATCACGGACAATCGAAAGCGACTGGTCGTCGATTCTTTCTTCACGCTTTGCACCTTCATAGCTGATCTGCTCAATACCCAGCTCCTCTGACAGATTTTGAAGCTCACAGTTTTGGCTTCGACTGCATGTCAGACATTCTCTATTGTGATTTGCCAGCAGAAGCTCTGTAGTGACTTTCTGCGAATCGCGAACACGCTTGGTATTTGTTTTCACGACCATGCCCTCACGTACAGGCAGCACACAGGATGCCTGGAGTGTACGTGCACCTTCCACCTCAACAACACATACGCGGCATGCGCCAACTTCGTTGAGTCCTTTCAGGTAGCACAGCGTCGGTATATGGACGCCTGCTTCACGTGCAGCTTCGAGAACCGTATAGTTTTCAGGCACTGATATCTCAATGTTGTTAATCGTCACTTTAACCTTATTCATTATTTCACCTCTTTGACCTCTCGGTTGATATCCGTATGTCCACTACTTCTTTACAATGACTTTTACCGGACACTTATCGATACACGCACCGCACTTGATGCATTTTTCCTGATCAATTACATGTGGAGACTTGCGCTCACCTGTAATCGCATCGACCGGACAAACGCGAGTACATGCTGTACATCCGATACAGCCGTCTTCAATAACGATTTGCAGCAGGTCTGTACAAACGCCAGCCGGACATTTCTTGTCAACGACATGGGCAATGTATTCATCTCTGAAGTGCTCCAGTGTTGAAAGAACCGGATTCGGTGCTGTCTGTCCCAGTCCGCATAGGGCCGAGTCCTTGATGGAATGGCTCAGTGCCTGCAGCTTATCCAGATCTTCAAGGGTTCCCTTGCCTTCACAAATACGGTCTAGAATTTCCAGCATGCGCTTAGTACCTTCTCGACATGGTGTACACTTGCCGCACGATTCATCTACAGTAAAGTCTAGGAAGAAACGCGCAACGTCAACCATACAGTTGTCTTCGTCCATGACAATCATACCGCCTGAGCCCATCATTGAACCCAGCTCAACCAAGTTGTCAAAATCAATTGGCGTATCCAGATACTTTTCTGTCAGACATCCGCCAGATGGACCGCCTGTCTGAACCGATTTGAACTTCTTCCCATTCGGGATACCGCCGCCAACCTCGAAGATAACCTCGCGTAGCGTTGTACCCATTGGAACTTCAAGAAGTCCTGTATTTTCAATTTTGCCACCTAGGGCAAATACCTTTGTTCCCTTTGAACGCTCAGTACCGATTCCTGCAAACCAGTCGGCGCCATTTAGAATTATGCGCGGCACATTGGCATAAGTCTCAACGTTGTTTAAAAGCGTTGGCTTGCCAAAGATACCCTTTTGTGCCGGGAATGGCGGACGCGGGCGCGGCATGCCCCTCTCTCCTTCAATCGATGCAATCAGAGCGGTTTCCTCGCCACATACAAAGGCGCCTGCACCCAGCTTCACATCCATGTCAAAGTTGAATCCCGAACCGAAAATGTCTTTTCCAAGCAGACCCATCTCACGTGCCTGTTCAATGGCAATCTTAAGTCTATTAACCGCAATTGGATACTCTGCACGAATATACACGTAGCCCATATCTGCGCCTACAGCATAAGCTGCAAGTGCCATGGCTTCAATAATGACATGCGGGTCACCTTCAAGAACCGAGCGGTCCATGAATGCACCTGGGTCGCCCTCATCCGCATTACAGGCCACATATTTTTGGTCGCCCTCTGCCTGATAAGTGAATTGCCACTTGAGTCCCGTTGGGAAACCGCCGCCGCCACGGCCGCGAAGTCCAGACTGCTTGACCTGCTCAATAACCTCTTCACGTGTCATTTCTGTCAGAGCCTTTCCAAGAGCCTTGTAGCCATCCATTGCGATGTATTCGTCAATCTCTTCCGGGTTGATCACACCACAGTTTCTAAGGGCAACACGCTTTTGCTTCTTATAGAAACCAACCTCGTCAATCGACTTGATTTCATTTTCTTCAACAGACTCTGCATACAGAAGATCTGTAACTATACGACCCTTCAGGAGATGCTCCTCTGTAATGCGTGCAATATCCTTTGCATCGACACGGCTGTAAAAGGCGCCTTCAGGATAAACAATAACAATCGGACCTGCTTCACAAAGGCCGAAACATCCTGTACGGACAACCTTCACTTCATTTTCAATATTGTGTCTCGCCAATTCCTCGGCAAATGTCTTTTCAATATCCAGTGCGCCTGATGATGTACACCCTGTACCACCACAGACCAGTACATGTGACCTTACGAGTTCCATGTGCTTCCTCCTCATTTATGCAAGTGCTTACTTCTCAACTGCACCGATTATACATTCTGTAACGACTTTTCCACCTACAATGTGCTCTTCTATGATACGCTTCGCCTTTTCAGGTGTCATTTCAACGTATGTCACCTTGCCCAGACCTTCCATGTAGACTTCGACAATTGGCTCCAGACGACAAACACCGATGCATCCTGTCTGTGTCACTTCAACTGCGTCCAGATCACGGGCGCGCACCTCATCCATCAGTGCCGCAAGTACAGGACGTGCTCCAGCTGAAATCCCACAAGTTGCCATTCCAACTACAATACGCGTACCTTTGCGATCTATTCTGACATTAACTTTCTTAAGTGCTTCTTCACGAATTTTTGCAAGCTCTTCAAGTGATTTCATCGCTCTATCTCCTTCGTTCAATCCCTATATGCGTCCTTCATGCCTGCCGATATTAAAGACCTAGACTGTCTTGTATTTTTCCAGAATTCCAGGAATATCACCATCTACAAGTCTTCCGTATACATCTTCATTTACAGTCAGTACAGGTGCCAGACCGCAAGCTCCAATACATCTTGTCGCTTCAAGAGAAAACTTTCCATCGCCTGAAGTCTTGCCCACATCAATGCCCAGATCACGGCTTATGATATCGATCAGTGACTGAGCACCTTTTACGTAACACGCAGTTCCAAGGCATACGCCGATATGGTACTCGCCCTTTGGCTCAAGTGAAAACTGTGAGTAAAATGTAACAACACCGTAGATTTCAGCCATTGGAAGTCCAAGGCCCTTTGAGATATGTTTCTGTACTTCTATCGGCAAATGGCCGAATATATGCTGCCCTTCATGGAGCACAGGCATTAAAGCCCCACGCTTTCCCTTTTGCTCATTGATTACGGCATCCAGCTTAGCGAAATTTTCTGCAGTTAAAACGTTGCTCATACAATCCACTCCTTAAAATTAATAATCAAATTCAGATTATTTCTGTTTAATTAGTTAATTTTTTAACAAGCAATTTCAAAAAATATTTCCCTGCCACAGAGAGGCAACACCTCTAAGACCAGCGAAAATAGACGGTTGAAACATTTTTTGTTAATTATTTAACTTATAGTCACAAGTAGTATAACATAGCCTGAAAATATGTAAACCCCTTTTTCGTTAAAATATTGACATATAATTAAATTTCTACGATTTTAGTGGCATTTGCCAGTTTAAGACCTGACTAAAACAAAAAAAGCCAGAGCAATCTATGCTCCAGCTCTTTGATTTATGTTTTTACTTCTTGTAATCCTCGCTGACAGTTCTCCATTCAGGATCATTTGACATGGCTTTCAGAAGAATTTCTGCCGATGTGATGTTTGTCGCCAGAGGCACCTGGTGCACGTCACAAAGTCGAAGCAGTGCTTGCACATCCGGTTCATGGGGCTGTGCCGTCAGCGGATCTCTCAGGAAAATAACCAGATCCATATCATCCTGAGCAAGCATGGAGCCGATTTGCTGGTCGCCACCAAGTGGGCCAGACAGGAATCGATGTACTTCCAGACCTGTAACGTCCATAATGCGCTGACCTGTCGTACCTGTCGCATAAAGCTTCTGACTCTCCAGAATAGATTTATGTCGAACCGCAAATTTTACGATTTGGTCTTTTTTCTTATCGTGGGCAATTAATGCAATTTTCATGTGTTGTCCTCCTTAGTCTCATTATTCCAAATTCATTATACCATTTCTTCGTCCCGCGGGACATCGCTTCTGTCAATTGCAAAACATTCACCATGCTCCTCGGTATATGCAATTGCATTGTTGGCAAATGTCCAAAATCCCATAGAATGGATATTTGGTATATATTTAATCCAAACTGTCAGGAGACGGGATTTTGGTCAAGGATTTATTTCTTATTCACCATTTTTTTGAATTTTTGCGATTTTGCGATTCAACCTGCGGGTATATCTTGAGTAATAGGAGGTGCACAGATATGAAAATTTCTATTCAATCCGGCATGGCAGAACTTGAGAACTTACTTAAACAGGAAGGCTATGATGTTGTAAAATATGGCGATAACGATCTTGATGCACAGGTTGCTATCATCAACGATGTTGATATGGCATATGAAGAGATTGAGCCCGTACAGTGTCATGGCAAAATGCTGGTTATCAGCGCAAACACCCTGTCTCCTGACAAGGTGCTCGAAGCAATCAAGCGAGGCCCTTGCAAAAAAGGACTCGACGTCAAGGTTTCCATTCAACCTGGAATGCCTGAAGTCGAATCTCTTCTGAAGAAGGAAGGCTATCATGTAGTACAATTCGGCAACGGAGACATGGATGCCAATGTATCCATTCTTAACAACCTCGATATGGCCTATGAAGAAATCGAACCTATTTCATGCCATGGCAAGCAGCTTGTTATCAATGCCGACTCGTTAACGCCTGAAATGATTCTAAACGCAATCAGGAAAGGTTCATGCAAATAAAAATCGAAACTAAAAAAGGGCCCTAAGGCCCTTTTTATTATTGCTTAAAATTTGAGCGAATCACGACTCGTCATCCATCTGTGCGCGCATTTTCAGGCATTTCTTGCGTCCAATGCCTTTTCTGCAGCACTTCTCACAGTATGACTCAGACGGTTTGCACACAGCTTCACGTTTGCCGCATTCCGGGCAAGAAGCTGTTCCGTCAAGAGGCTGGTCGAACTCATGGCCGCATGAGGCACAGATATATCTGCAAATATCGACGGTTACGTCTCCACCGTCGATAATAATACTTCGTCCATCTACCAGAGCAAGACCAATCTTGCGTCTCGCAGACTCCAAAATCAGCTGGAATGTCTGTCTGGAAATCTGCATGCGCTTTGCAGCATCTTCCTGGTTGAGGCCTTCTACATCCTTGAGACGTATCGCTTCATATTCATCAAATTTCAATCTTACTTCAAGTTCGGTTTCCGTTTCAGGCCTGAATGCCCGTGTTTCAGGCAAAGCAGATATTCGACGTGGCTTCACTGGTCTTGGCATAATCATCTCACTTTCAATACACAGTTATAATGCGATATGCATGCCAGCTTCAGCCAAGCATACATCTTATAGAACCGGCAGTCTCTTTGGCAGTTTCTTCACTGCAGTCATCATTTCTTCGACTTTCGATCCAAACGTCTCACCAAAAGTATAGTTTATCTTTGCGTAAAGCTCAACCTTACCTTCATCGCTCAGCTGTGCAAGTTCAGGATCGATTGGCAATGACGCAAGAAGATCCAGTCCTGATTCCTTTGCAACCTGTGGCACCTTGCTTTCGCCGAAGATGTTGATTTTCTTTCCGCAATCCGGACATTCAAGATATGCCATGTTTTCAACAATCCCCAAAATTGGCGTATGCAGCATGTTGGCCATGTTAATTGATTTTTTCACAATAAGACCTACAAGATCCTGTGGTGAAGATACAACGACAATGCCATCAACAGGAACGGACTGCATAACTGTCAGCGGCACATCACCCGTTCCAGGCGGCATGTCAATCAGTAGGACATCCAGTTCGCCCCACTCGACTTCTGAATAAAATCTTTCAATAATGCCTGACAGAACAGGGCCTCTCCATACAACCGGGTCTTCGTCGTTTTTTACAAGAACATTGATGGACATAACCTTAATGCCCTTTGCAGTCTCTACAGGAAAAATTGAATTTTCAGTCCCCATAGCACGTTTTCCAGAAAGACCAAATACCTTTGGAATACTTGGACCTGTAATATCCGCGTCAAGGATGCCGACCTTCATGCCTTGCTCCATAAGTGCTACAGCCATAAGAGATGTTACAGACGACTTACCTACACCGCCTTTTCCACTCATAACCGCAATGGTATGTTTAACCTTTGAATTCTCATGAAGCTGATATTTTTGTATCATTACTACCTCCATCTTTACTACGCTCTTATTATATTGGCATATGCCAAATAAAATCCAATTTGATAATACGACTAAAACGGCCCCCTGTCAACCACCTCTCCATGCTATAATGAGGTGACGCTTTCCAGATTCGGCTTTGAAGGGAGAGAAGAGCGTGAGAATCAATATTTACACAGACGGCGCCTGCTCAGGCAACCAAAACGAGAACAATGTAGGTGGGTGGGGTACCATCCTAGAGGCTGGCGAAAACCAGAAGGAGCTCTACGGCGGCGCAGCCAACACGACCAACAACATTATGGAGCTTACAGCTGTCCTCGAAGGACTGAAGTCCCTGAAATCTTACAATCATCATGTCTGCATTTATTCAGACAGCGCATATATTGTCAACTGCTTCAATCAGAAATGGTATGTCAAGTGGAGGACGAATGGATGGAAGACTTCACAGAAGACCCCGGTGGAAAACAAGTCCATATGGGTTGAACTCATCGATCTCGTTGAAAAAATCGACACCGTGAAATTTTACAAGGTTAAGGGCCACCTTGACCTGAAAAAAACAGGCGAAGTCAAGAAATGGTACGAAAAATTCGCAAAGGCATACGGGTCAGTACCCATGTCTGAATTTGAATATCTTATCAAGATGAACCACAGGGCCGACGCGCTGGCAAATCTCGGCATGGAGCCCTACAGGTAGAATGATGGACCTAAACCCTCATCGATTGAACTTCCTACAACAAAAGGACCGCGAACACCTGCTCTTCTTTAAGACGAGCGGCCGTTCGACGGTCCTTTTTCACGCACAGCGCTAGACAAACAAGTCCTGCTGCCCTCTTATATGTTGCCTTACTCCAAGTCTACACCTTTAAGATCAAAAACTCTAAGGGCCTGATCAGGCGTACCCTCAAGCGCAAGCTTGCTGTAATGCTCCACGCTTTTCACATCCTTAGGGCCATGGTGCATTGTAACTGGCCCCTTGATACAGCCGCCCTTGCAGGCCATCCCTTCAACAAAATCTGCTTGAAGTCGACCTACATTGGCCATCTTCAAGGCCTTGTCACATTCCGCTATGCCATCACAGATGAGTGTGCGCACGTCCTTGGCCTTTTCCTCACCCAAATAATCAGCAACGGCCATGCTCAGGCCACCTGTTGCAGCAAAACGCCTGCCGAAGTAGGACGCATTGTTCAGCGGATGAGACTTGAGCGTGCTGAGATCAATATTTTTGGCGTCTATTAACGCTGCCAGTTCCTCAAACGTCAAGACAAAATCAACATCATCCGTACGCTCTTTCTCACTTTTCTTGGCAATACACGGACCAATGAATACCACTTCCGCCTTTTCATCAATATTCTTGATCAGGCGCGCAGTCGCTATCATCGGCGATACAGTCCCCGAAATCCTGTCTTTAAGCTTCGGATACTTGATTTCAATGTAGTTCACAAAACCCGGACAACACGAGCTGGTCATGACCTGTCCTTGGTCCATGGATTCCAGCAGTTCCGCCGATTCATGCCTTACCACCATATCCGCTCCAAGAGCCACTTCGACCACGTCTTTGAAGCCGAGCAGCTTAATGCCATGAATAACCTGACCCAGGTCCACATAGTCAAACTGAGAGGCAAATGCCGGGGCCAGCATGGCGTACATGTTCTTGTGTCCGCTTCGCAGGCGCTCTATGACAGGAAGCACTTCGGAGCGCTCCTGAATTGCGCCGAAAGGACACTTGTACACGCATGCACCGCATGAAATACACTTATCGTAGTCAATGACCGCCTTCTTGCGCGAGTCAATTTCTATGGCACCTGTCGGACAGTCCCTGCGACAGGGACGCATCACGTCTGCAATGGCATTATAGGGGCAGTTCTCCTTGCATTTCCCACATTCCACGCACTTGGAATAGTCGATGACCGCCTTGTTGTCCACAATGGTAATGGCAGAAACCGGACAGACAGATTCACATCTGTGTGCCAGACAGCCCCTGCAGGTCTCTGTGACCTTGTACCTTTCAACTGGACACTGGTCACATGCTGAGTCCAGCACCTGAACAATCCCCTTTTGATTGCCGCCGCCCATGACCATGGTTACTCTTTCAGCGGTAATCGCACGCTCATGGTGTATGCAGCACCGGAACCTTGGATCTGGGCCCGGATTAACTGCCTTTGGAATTCCAGCTATGTTTTCATAAAGTGTTCCTTCAAACGCATAGCGCGCCACAGTACAAACCACTTCACTCTTGACCAGCTGTACCTGATTTTCAAATTTACGCATTTCTATCACCAACCTGATTATCAATCATATACTTCAAGGTTACATTTTTTCCAAGCAGACCAAGTTGCTCTACAAGGTCCTTTACAACATTGATTTTTATGCCCAGTTCATTGGGAAAATCGGGGTTCTGGTGTGCGGGATTGATGGCTCTTCCAACCCAGAAGTCCACATGCGTAGATTCTTCATATAGAATTTTCAACAGCTTGCTGACGCCATCCTCCTTCTTGAAAATCGGTTCGGCGCTCGTGCGCTCGATTTCCTGAAGCTGTTCAAGCGCCATCCGCAGCGTAAGAACACCCTCAGTAACAAGATCCAGTCCCTTGATTGTCGCAATTGGCGGCACTTTAGGGTCTATATAGTCGATATTGGTTTCAATCGACTCTCCCAGCTCTCTCGAGAAAATATTTGCAGCCGTTCCGCCGCAAACAACCTTCTTGCCACTGCTTTTCATAAATGCATCTACAAATTTTCCATCTGTTCTATTGTCCTCGGGAGGACCTGTGAAGACCTGTACGCGTTCCGGCGGTCTTACCTTTACCGTGACCGCAGTCGTGTCATCTCCCGCTTGTCCGCCGTAAAGCTTGTTGCAGGTATCGATCAGTCTTCTGTTGAGCTTTTCTGCCGATGGCAGCCTCTGCGCCGTCATAAACTCCGCCACATGCTCCCATTCCCAGCCGTGGTTGAGTATGTTTCCAACGCCTGCATGAATGACACCATCACTGCAGAGTGTTATTTCATCTCCAACAGACAGGGTCATTTCAGCAATTTTCACTTTCTTGCCCCCAATCATCAGCTCTTTCTTTTCCAGCTGATGGGGCTTGTGATTCCTGTTTACAAAAACAGGCGGATTATCAAACTCTATGATTCTGCAGTGCATTGCATCATCAATTTCTAAAATACTAAATGTGGAATATCCGATTTTACGCACCTGACAAACTGGCAGTGTGCTGATAATCGTCTCTATGGTTTCATGAATTCCAGCGCCGTTTTCAAGCATTGTAATCATGATCTTAGTCGTCAGTGTGGCCAGAATATTGGCTTTTACACCGCTTCCAAGTCCATCGGCAAGCACCACAATAATGCGCTCGTCGGACCTGAACATCTCAACCTTGTCACCACAGAGCTCTTCGCCGTGTTTGTTAAGAGAGTGATAGGCTATATCCACATAATGTGACTCGGGAAACATTTACATCCCCCCATTGTCATTCAGCACAATACGCTTCAAGTGATTCAGTCCAATTTTGGTTTCAGCAGTTGTCTCGCCGAGCAGGCTTGCAATTTCCTGAGCAACCCGCATCTGCTTCTCGATGACATTCTGACACGCCGCAACCGTTTCCTCTTTAACGCGTTCAAGCTCGCCACGGCTCTTCTCAGCCGCCGTAATATCAGTCAAAATACAGACATACAGCGCCCCCTCATCCAGCTTGACGATATTGCAGTAAAAGTATTTGTCGACGCTTTCCATAAAGACCTTTCGGCTTATCCGGTCCAGCTTCTGAAAAGCCATCTCCTTGAAAATATCATCGTCCATGATTGCATAGATCGGCCATTTGGCCAGATTGATCTTTTCAGCATTGAATATACGGTCAAAGGACGGATTAACTTCCTTGACACGAAACTCGCTGTCCAGTATGCAGACTGCATTCGGTGTGTTTTCAAAAAGTATGAACCGCAGACTCTCGGCCTTCTGGCGCAGCGTACTCATACACATTTCCGCATCGGAATACCCGTGAAAAACTGCTATGGCCTTATCTCTGCAGGTCGCATAGCCGCATGCGCCGCAATTGAGCTGGTCGCTTATTGCATACTTGCCCATGCGCAGCAGAATGTCCTTCATGGTACTTTCGCTGATGGTCTTCTGCTCAATTGGCTTTGACCTGAATTGCCTGCTGACGTCAACATCACTCTCAACGTACTCGCTTTCACTGACCAGACCAGCACGTTTAGACACGTACTCCCCAAGCAGACTCTGGCGCTTGTAAAAGCTCGGGGCCGATTTAGGCATATCCGGCCCATTCAGACAATTGCCGCTGCAGATATTGATTTCTGCACAGTATCCTGAAACCTCATTCTTAGATACGGCCTCGAGGAAAGACTGACAGGATTCTATCCCATCCACATGGATATATTTGTACTTGGGATCAATACGCGTCTTCATGTCATATTTCCAAAGACTGCCGCCGAGCGGATAGGCACGCCCCCGCATACTGACCTCATGGTCAAAGGCACTGCTTTCCAGTGCGCACAGATCGATGGACGCTTCGTTAAACCAGTCTTCAAGCTCTGTAAATGTGATTACAGCGTCAATGGCGCCCTTGACATCTACCGACTCCGCTTTCTTGGCAAGGCACGGCCCGATAAATACCGTAAAAGCATCTTCCCCATAGCGCTTTTTGATATCCAGTCCATGTGCCAGCATGGGCGACATGACAGGTATGACACTGTCAACCGCCCCCGGGTAATAATGTTCAATCAGATAATTTGCCGAAGGACAGCAGCTCGTAATGATATTCGGGCGATTTGAACCCGTAATTTCCTGCTCATAGTGCCGAGAGACAATCTCCGCACCGTGTGCCGTTTCTTCAATATATTTGAAACCAAGTGTCCTAAGTGCAGTCACAATCTGACCCGCTTCCTTCAGGTTGAATGAACCCGCAAAAGAAGGGGCGAGTGATACGACCACCGTGTGACCACTATGAATAGCTTTCTTCACCTGGTTAATGTCGAGTTGGATTTTCAATGCTCCCGATTGGCAGTGTGCCTGACACAATCCGCATTTGATACAACGATCATCGATGATATGTCTCCTGCTTCCTGAGAATGCAATAGCTTTTGTAGGACAGACCCTGAGACATTTAAAGCACAAGTCGCATTTGTCCGCATCAAAATCGATGAATTTCATAAGCTACTCCAATCCCAATTGTTCCAGCAGGAATTTCTCTGCATCCTCCGGAACCACTGATGCGACGTCCTGCTCATCCACTTTTACAGAAACCGCATCAGAGCAGTTTCCCAAGCAGAAAGAGGACTTCAGTTCTACTAGATCATGCAGGTTTCTGTCATCGATTACGTGCTTCATCGTGCTGATGACCTCGTAAGATCCTTTAAGATGACAGGCGCTGCCAATACAAACCTGTATAACCATAATAACCATCCTTTCTTCATGACCCATTCAAATCACGTTAAAAGTATCACAATTAAGCGTGAATTGAAAGCCCTTTTCTGAAGAATTAATGATTAAATTATGCACATATTTGCGTATTTTTGCCTGAAACCATGTTTTTTTATGTATAAATATGAAAACAATAAAGTTAAATTTTTAACATTTTCACAGTTTTCTACTGTATCTGCATTGTCCCACCACTTGGAATGTGAGATAATTGACCCAATATCGATAAGGAGTGATAGGATGAAGCTTTTTAGTATGAACACAGAACTGCATAACTTCAGTACGCTTGAAGCCTTTGGCGCTGCTTTTTCACTGACTGAAGATGATTTGATACTCACCAGCAAGGGCATGTTTTCACGAAGACTTGAAAATCTGAACCTGCCCTGCCGTTTTATATTCCACGACACATACGGAAAGGGCGAGCCTGGACGCGAGAAGGTCACAGCACTCCTTCGTGATGCAAATGCGGCACCCTTTGACAGACTTATTGCCATTGGCGGCGGCAGCGTGCTTGATATCTCAAAGGTGCTGATCCTTGATGCGGTGACAGATGCCCTCGACGCCTTCGAGCGAAGCGTTCCACTTAAAAAGGTCCACGAGCTGATTTGCCTGCCTACAACCTGTGGCACAGGCAGTGAGGTAACCAACATCTCCATCATAGAAGTCCCTGAAAAGTCTACGAAGATGGGGCTTGCAGACCCCTCGCTCACACCGGACCACGCGATTCTGATTCCGGAACTGCTTGAAGACCTGCCTTACTCAAACTATCTGTTCAGCTCGGTTGACGCCCTCATCCACGCTGTTGAGTCCTATGTTTCCCCAAAGGCAAACGCATTTACAAAGACCCTCTCTCTAGAAGCGGCTACTGTCATTCTGGAAGTTTACGCGCACCTGCTTGAACATGGCGCAGCAGAACGCCACAAGCACCACAAGGACATGCTTCTTGCCAGCACCATGGCTGGTGTCGCTTTTGGAAATGCAGGCGTGGGCGCAGTGCATGCACTGTCTTATCCGCTTGGTGGAACCTGCCATGTTCCACACGGGGAGGCCAACTATCATTTCTTCATGGCCGTATTTAACAGATATCACGCCAAAAATCCAGAGGGAACTTTGGGTGAACTGAGTCTAGCCCTTTCAGACATCCTTGAAGTGGAGCCACAGGCCGTATGGACCACGCTTTCGGCAATGCTGGACCACTTGATTACCAGACAGCCGCTCCGCAACTTCGGCATGAGCGAAGGTGCCATTGAAGCTTGGGCAGACAGCGTTATTGCCGGTCAGCAGCGTCTGCTTCAGAACAATTATGTTGAACTGACACGTGATGAAATCAGAGATATCTACGCAGAGCTCTATTAGCTGCCATCACCCCTTGCATAAGATTTTCCAGACACTAAAAAGCCCCAAGTTTATGAGCACGCATAGGTGCTCAAACCAGGGGCTTGCTTATTATCATCTACTGCATCAGGTCTTCAATCTCAGAGAAGGAAATCTCGAACATTGGAATCCCAGCCGCATAGGGTGCGATTTCGTACAGATCAAAGAACAGAACCAGCGATGAATCTGTCAGATAGAAATGCTGATGGTCGGAGATACTTTCAAAACCCGCATAGGGGTTGTAGGACTCCCCATATATGCGCTCATGCGCTTCAGCTGCAGCGACAATCTGCTGGTGGATTTTCGCATTCAAAACAGAAACGTAGTCCACGTCCGCTTTAAAGAGATCTTCAAGTTCAAGACGTATTCCAGTCGCCGTATCAATGTTGTATGCCAAATCGTAATGATTGCCATGGGCACCGCCTGTATATTCGTAGTAGGTCATATAAAGGCTGACATAGGACGCATCATTTCGCATGACATCAAACTGGACATTGTGTACATCCGGCGGATAGGTGAACCCCGCATCCTTGTTGCTTTCGTAAACATGCTTGGAGTCGTCCTCCATAATCTGCTCACCTACCACAACCTGCTCTTCAATGAAGGCAGAAAGCTCCTTTGCCGTTTCTTGGCAGAGTTCACTTTCAAACACTGGGATTTCACCAGACAGGGTAAAATATGGCGTCGAAACGCGGTGTTGCTTTGAACCGATCTGGTAGACAGGCTCATCTTGGTGAATCAAGCTCTCACGACTCAGTTCCAACGCTTCAAGCGGAATGCGAACGCGCTGGGATGTGTCTGTTCCCGCAAACCACGCAGGCAGGGCAAACACCAGCTCTGACGCTGTCACATAGTATGTGCCCAGGACATTCCTTCTATTTCTTGCATCTGTTTCCGAGATGCCTGATTCCAGAAGATACTCCCCCACCGTCGTCCAGTCCAAATGGTTGTTTTCCAGTGAAGAGTAGGTCAGTTCCTGCCCTGAATTTTTTAGCACAGCGGATAGATCCCGCATGTAGCCAAGCTCTGGCTTAGCCACAACCGCGACAAGGTCCTGGTCCTCATATTCAACTTCATAGCCGCCCTTAACAATGCGTTTTTCCATCTCTGGATTGCGTGCAGCGTTCAAATCTGCATTTGTCAGCTCCAGATTGATTGCGTCCCGAAAGGGCTTTTGCAGAACACGCGTCGCATTCATATCGATGCGGTCTCCGCGTTTTGCGACAGGGAGCTCCAAATCGATTTTCAAATATGTACTGTCATAGGTGTACAGCTTCGGTTCGACTGTAAATAATGCCTGTTCACTATTCTGCAAGGCATCCTCTTCAATCGCCACCTCCGCTTCAGCCTCCAGCGGTTCTACGGGCCCTGCACAGCCACTTAAGGAAATCGAAAGTGCCAAAATACCCACGATGCCTCTATTTCTCATATGTTTCATTCTCTGCCTCCAATCAAATGCCTATTGAATCGTACCAGACTCACAGAAAAAAGTCTTATCATTTTGGTAAAAATTCATGAGAGTGATTCCAATTAGCAGGATAGACACGGTCGGACTTGGGTAAATACAAACGGATAGAACAAACATAAGGAGGACACCATGTCACATACAAGTACAAGAAACAAAAGCCAAATCATCTATTTTTCCCATGGCGGCGGACCACTTCCAATTCTAGGAGACCCTACACATGAAGCCATGGTCACCTTTATGAAGAACCTGCCCACCCAGCTTAGGCGTCCTGAAGCAATTGTCGTCTTCAGTGCACACTGGGAAGAAAACACGGTCACCATCCAAAGTGGTGAAACACCAGGCATCCTTTATGACTATTACGGATTTCCCGAAGAGGCCTATCAGATTACTTATCCCTGTCGCGGAAACAAGTCCCTCGCCGAAAAGATTGCTGACCTCTTATCTCAAAGCAGCATTGACTGCCGACTCGACCCACAAAGACCTTATGATCATGGCTCTTACATACCACTTATGATGATGTATCCTGAAGCGGATATTCCCGTTATTCAGATTTCACTCCACCACGGGCTGAATCCGGTCACCCACCTACAAATAGGCAAGGCCCTTCGCCCGCTGCTGGAAGACAATCTCCTCTTCATCGGATCCGGATTCTCCTATCACAATATGGGTGGGTTTGACTTCAGAGGGCGACGCATTGAAGACCCTCTTAACAATGACTTTCAAAACAGCCTCATTGATATTTGCTGCGCTGATTCGGAGGATGAAAGCACTTGGGACAGGCTGGCAGACTGGAAGCAGCTGCCCGGTGCAGATTACTGCCACCCAAGGTCTGAGCATCTCCTGCCCCTGCATGTATGCGCAGGCATCGGCGGTGCCCAGGGGAATAAAATATTCGATGATTATATTCTCGGAAAACGGGCCGTGGCATTCCTATGGGAATAGGCATGCTATGTTCTATTCTTCATCCCTCAGTGCCTCTCCACAGACAATACCAAACCAGCTGCATTTTCCAACTGGCTCAAATCCGCATTTTGCGGCGAGACCATGAGACTTCTCGTTTCCGTCGACAATTTGCAGAAATGGGACCTTGCTCAAATCGACAAGCTTTTTTGTGAGATCTCTCGAGACAACCTCGGCAAGGCCCTTTCTTCTATGGGATTCCATGGTGTACATGATGCCCATGGAACCATCTTCATGGACTAGAACCCAGCACACCGGTTTGCCGTCGTCATACACGGCGGAGGATGGTCTGTTTTTGATATCTTCACGGATGCGCTCAAGGGAGTTCTCATTGCTGTATTCATAGTAACTATCTACGATTTCAGCATCGGAAACATCCAGTGATTTGACCGTGTACACACAGTCAATCAGGTCCACATGGTCCTTTTTATAGGCATAAATGGTACATGGGTTTTCCCAGTCCAGCTTGCGTTTTGCCTGAATACGCTGGGCAATCGACTGGTCAACACCCGAGAATCCAAAATAGCCGTCGGACATGAAGGTATCAAGAACAGCCTCGATGAACGCTTCAGACTCTGTGTACAAAAAATGCATGTAGCCATCTTTCAGGACCACGCCTGAAGGGTTTTCAGGACAGTCTGTATAGACTGGAATCGATGTGTTTTCCAGTTTGCAGATCATGTTCAGGTTCACATATGGTTTTTTACGCAGGTAGGCAAATACCCCTGCATTTTTTTCAATTTGAAGTAAATGCATGTCAATCCCCCATTCATTAAAATAATTTTAATGTATACTCCATTCTACCAAATTTGCATCACATTGTCCCTTGTGTGAAACAAAATTAGAAAAGTTTAGTAAAAAGGCAAAGAAACGTTTCCTATTTTCCAAGAAAGCTGTTTATTTCACCCAAACAGTGATATATTTACTGTAAGCGTAGGATACACCATACGAAAGGGAGGACTCTTATGAGAGCTGAATTCATCAAAATCGAAGACATCGAAAAATTTGTAAACTTTGTTACGACACTTAGCGGAAAAGTTTATCTTAAATCTGGCGAAATCAAGGTCAATGCAAAATCTATCATTGGCTCTATGTACATCGTCAAAGAGCACCCAAACAACATCATTGTTGAAGTAGAAAATCCAGAAGAAGGCGAGAAGGTACTCGAATTCCTTATGCGAGGATCCTTCCTCAAAAAATAGACTGAGTACAGCAAACGCCCCACATGATGTGGGGCGTTTATTTGTATCCAAAGTATCCGTTTTTCAGACTGTCGGTACTTTCGACAAGCGTTTCTTAGTGCATCAACATTTTAAACTTCTTAACCAGACTTGAAAGCCTTTCTGACTGGGTCTCATCAAAATGTCTGTCCATTTCATCCCTGTCGTCAATGTTGAGATGCATTTTGAGCCCTGAAGCATACACCTCTGTAACCATATCGCGAATATGACCGAGCGGAATGAAATCCCTTACGACCCCATAATTGCTGTGAATGTTTTTGTATTTGTGATTGTCCTCTTTAATGAGTATAAGCTCATTGTCTGTCAGAACAACCGCATGTGTGTGCTCTGGCATGGATTCAATGGTTATGCCGGTCTCGCTCAGAACCTTCGGCTGATAGATGATATTGATGATTTTTTCTCCTGGAAGCAGTGACTGCTTCGTGTAGTTGAGGAACTTCGTATCGAGCTGTTTAAGGTCAGTGAGGCGCTCGCCATTTTTACCTTCAAGCAGTTTGTCCTGTGGTGTAATCTGTGTCCTGATACGTTCAATTATTGGATCGAAAAGATCATCTCTCACGGTATTGTAACTGATTGTAGACTGTCTGTACTGTCCGTTCACAATTCCGTGTATCGTCATCCATGAGCTCAGCAGCATTCTTCCCATCTCAAGATAGAGAATATCCCCGAAAGGATAGAACAGCTGCTTCACCTCCGTTTTCATGTCTTCAAAATACATTACACCATCATCCAACATGGAGAACAGCTTTGCACGCTTTCCATCTGCATCCCATTTGCTTGGGGGAATAAATACCGTGTAAGGCCAGGTTGCGCCAAACTCGGCGTCCAAGACTTCGGTGAGATTATGCGGAATCTGTTCTGGACGTTTTACCTTAATAGGCCATTGACTCATGGTGTTCTGACTCTGAACTTCATAATGCCTTTTCATAGAGAGTCCTCCTTTCCAATAAGCCTATATACGCAGTGTTAACAACCATATTCCTACATATTCTTTATACCCCAAAATGAAAATCTTAAAGTTTCATGAACCAAATCGGCCGGGATAAAATCGCCCCGCTCCACAAGGGCTTATTTCAAGACTTCGATTCCGAAACTGCAGATATGCTCTGCACCTGCATTTAGATGCACCATACCTTCTTTTGAAAAGAGGTCCCCGGAATCACCCAGGGAATCCGCAAGGCCTTGCCAAGGTTCTATGCATACAAAAGGCGCCTTTGGAGACCATATCCCCAGATAGGGGAATCCGTCAAAATCAACTTTCAAATGGGTGCCTGTCGTTTCGTCTTCAAGGCGCACCCAGGTAGATTTCAGATTATCATAAATCAGGGTATCAATATCAAAGATCTCCGGTTTGAGGCCAAGGATACCGCCATCTGCCTTGCATGCCATCCGCGCTCCGTTAAGGAGCCCTGTTTTAAGGTCTATCAGCCTGGTCGAGAGCATTTCCTCGCTTTCAAACACCACCCGGACACGACCCGAATCCAGATTGCAGTTGAAGGCCGGATGCCCGCCTATTGAAAAGGGCATGGTCTTTGCGCCCCTGTTTTCAATTTCATATGTCGTGGTCACCTTGTGGTCCGACAATGTATAAATGATTCTCAAGATGAAGTCATAGGGATACACTGCCTGTGTCTCTTCAGATGAAACCAGGGCCATGACCAAACGTTGAGACTGACTGTCCACACACTCAAAGGTCATGTCTCGCGCAAACCCATGCTTGCTCAGGCCGGTCTCGCGTCCAGGCGAAAGTGCGCCAATCACAGGGAAAAGAACCGGGGCATGCCTCTTCCAAAATGCAGGATTTCCCTGCCAGACATACTCTTTTCCATCTGTTTTGCGCTTGATTGAACAAATCTCCGCGCCCTCCCTATTGACCGCAACCGACAGGTATTCATTCTCCAGTATATGCATATCGTTTTCACTCCTTAAGTCTTCCTTATTCCCCTCGTTTACACCGCCATCACAGGGCCTTTTCAAATATGATAAAGGACTGCTTCTTCAAATAATCAAAGCGTTCAAGGGGCACGTAACCCGCACACGCCATAAGCTCCACAATCTGCTCAGCACTGGTTCCATGACCGAAAATCACGCTGAAGGACAAGCCGCCTCCTTTTTTATACTCGACGACAGCAATTCTGCCACTTGCCTTCAGCTTGTCTGAAAGCGCCGTAAAAAACAGGGTGGGATTGGCAATATGATGAAACACATTCCGAACAAAGACCAGGTCGCAGCTCCCCTTGGGCACATGGGGAACACCCCCCTCGGTCTTCAAGGTCACAATATTTTTCAGCTGGAGGGTTTCTATGTAAGTCCCTATATAATCAATCATCCCAGCATCGGAGTCCGCAGCGTAAACCATGCCCCCAGCCCCTACCGCTTCACTGAACTTGAGTGAAAAGTAGCCGCCACCCGCTCCCAAATCCAGTACAGTATCTCCCGCTTCTATCTTCAGGCTGTCCATGATCCGTTCGGGCTGACTGTGTACACCTACCGCTTTTCTGTTAAAGAGTTCCGCTTTTGTGCTCATGGCCTTGACCTCCTGTAAGATCCTGGTCCGCGTCCCGTACAGACTCATAAAAGAGGTGGGTCTGTGCTGCAATGTCTTCCAAATGCTTGGCCGTATGCTTGACACCCTCTGTCCCGATTGCGTCGATGATTTTATCAAGAAGCCTGCCCTTTGCATCGGAGAGAACCTTGTGCAGCTGATGGCCTTGCGGGGTAAGCTTCAATATCTTCTGTCTGCCCGATTTCTCCTTGTACAGCAGTCCGCGTTTCTCCAGATCATTCACATACCGTGTCGTATTCTTCAAATCTATATCATATATCCGCGCAAGCTCAGACACCGTGGACCCCTCGTAGCGATATACCTTGCCAAGCATGCTTTGCAGCGCATTTGTCAGCCGCCAGCCCTCATCCACATAGTTTGATATGTTGTTGAGGTCCTGAATGATGTTTGCCATGCGGTCAAAAAGGTCATACACTGCAACGTGTTCTTCTTTTACCGTCATATTCGCCTCCAATATGTGTAACCAACACCTTTGATAATTCTCTAAATAAATTTTACACTTTTTATATGGAATGATTCAACAGGCGAAAGGAGTCACACAATGAAAAACTGGTGGAAAAAGGCATGTGTATATCAGGTTTATCCAGCGAGCTTTAACGATACAAGCGGCAGTGGAACAGGCGACCTCAGAGGTGTTACCCAGAAGCTTGACTATCTGCAGGATTTAGGGATTGATGTCATTTGGCTGAGTCCTGTTTACGCTTCTCCCATGGCAGACAACGGCTATGATATTTCTGACTACTACGCAATCAATCCGCTCTTCGGCACCATGGAAGATATGGATGCACTCATAGAGGAAGCGGAAAACCGTGGTATCAAGATTATCATGGACCTTGTAGTCAACCATACTTCCGATGCCCACAAGTGGTTTGAGGAGGCAAAGGCCAACCCGGACAGCCCTTACAGGGACTACTACATTTTCAGAGATGACAAGGGACAGGTGCCCAATGATATGGACTCCATTTTCGGTGGTCCAGCATGGACCCTAGATGAAGCGTCTGGCATGTATTACTTCCATCTCTTCACCAAGGAACAGCCTGACCTCAACTGGGAAAACCCAGCCATGCGAAATGATGTCTATAAAATGATGAACTGGTGGCTGGACAAGGGTATTGCCGGCTTCAGAATGGATGTCATAGAAGTCATTGGCAAGATTCCCGATGAGAAGATTACAGACAACGGCCCCATGCTTCACCCCTACATACAGGAGATGAACGCTGCGACCTACAAGGGAAGAGATATCCTTACAGTAGGCGAATGCTGGGGCGCAACCATAGAAGATGCAAAAAAGTACTCGAATCCTGACGGGAGTGAACTCTCCATGGTCTTCCAGTTTGACCATGTGAAATCCAGATGGGGCGATGCGGAGAAATGGCTTGCCGGTCCAGTTGACCTGCAAAAGCTCAAGGAAATCTTCAGCAAATGGCAACACGCGCTCTACGGCAAAGGATGGAACTCCCTGTTCTTTGGAAATCATGATTTGCCAAGGAGCGTCTCTTTCTGGGGCAATGACACCACCTACAGGGTTGAGTCCGCTAAAATGCTTGCTACCCTCCTCCACGGCATGCAGGGGACGCCTTATATCTATCAGGGAGAAGAGCTGGGCATGACCAATATTCAGTTTGATGCCATTGAAGACTACAAGGATGTTGAAACCTTGAATTACTACCGCATTAAAACAGCGGAAGGAGAAGCGCACGATACGCTCATGTCGCGCATTCACACCATAGGCCGTGACAATGCGCGCACGCCAATGCAGTGGTCTTCCGAAGAGAATGCCGGATTCACAAGTGGCCAGCCGTGGCTTGCAGTCAATCCCAATTACAAGGAGATCAATGCAGCCCAGCAGGTCGGAACAGCTGATTCTGTCTATTCCTACTACAAGGCGCTCATCGCCCTGCGCAAAGCCCATGACATCTTCATAAACGGCAATTTTGAACTGATTATGGAGGCGCATCCTCAAATTTTTGCCTACACACGTAGGGTTGGCGATCAGACTTTGTACTGCGTCTGCAACTTTTCAGACACCCCTGCAGATATTGACCTGCAAATGACCGACAAGGATATTCTGATTCACAACTACAAAGAAGCCCTTCCAGATCGCCTTACAGGCCTTAAACCATACGAGGCATTTATGGCAATCGCATCTGTGTAAACGACGCACTCCAAGGTCGCTTGCCCCCTATGCTGACACTTTCAATTTTCATAGAAAACTAAAAAGGCGTCGATTATGCAGTTTTGCTGCATAATCGGCGCCTTAAATTGTTTTTTCCATAAATGCGATGCTAAAGGGATGCTTCTTAAACCTTTTGACCCGTGTGGTTTTGTAGTCAAGCGCCCTGTAGAGGGACAGAGCCCGCTTATCCTCATAGATGCACCCAAGGCTGAGCGTTGCCGCCCTGTCGGATAGGTCAAAGTGCTTTTGAATGTAGGCTTCACCGGCAAGCATGATTTCCTTGCCGTATCCCCTTCCACGAAACTCAGGCGCTACACAGACCCTGGAGATTTCAAAGTGGGTGTCACCTGTTTTCTCAATACCGATTGCCCCACATTTCTCTCCTGTTTCCGGATCGTGGAGGACTACCAGTTTCAAGCCCCTGCATATTTCTGACTTTAACACGCCAAAATCCATATGGGCACCGTGTGTCCTGTGCCGGTCAGCCATCAGGTCGAATCGGTCGGCCACATCAGAGAATGCTCTATTTATGAATACTACCGCTTGTCTGATGGACGCATCATCGTCTGCAATGCACCACCGGTCTTCATAAGACATATGCCTCGCTCCTATTCAGCTGCCTCGTACAATCGCTCGAAAGGATCAATCTTTTCAGGACCATAGCTGTCACACATGTATATGGACAGAATCGCACCCGTCTCGTCATAGATTACGTTCACATCTGTACTTGCCGTGTAGCCTACCGGGCTTACAATCATGTAGGTATCGAGTTTTAAAGTGCTGTCCTTAATTTCATATCTGTAAAGCGGCACATAGACCCCCAGGTAGTCCTGAAGCTCATACAGCACTTTGGCTTCAAACTCAGTCACGAGTGTCTCTTCAAAGGCTTGTCGGTCTTCCTTGGTATAGGAGAGCGCAGACTCACTCGGCTGTTTTTCCATCATGGACCCAAAGCTATAGAACATGCAGTCATATTCCACACCTTCGGTGGATACGCTGCCTGTGAACTCATCCAGTCTCGCATCTTCAACCGCACCATCTGTTTCGTAAATATACAGTGCCGTTGAATCCGCTTGAGCATTTGTGAAAATCGCGATGTCTCCAAGGGGCTTCAGGGCCTCATTTTCTCGCTTTAAAAAAGTCACACGCGTGGGTCCCTTTTCAAAATAGGTCTTAAAGTCCGCATCAAAGCCTGTAAGCTCTGCAAGCTGTTCATCGGTTATGTTATCAAGCGTCAAAATAGAACTTTCCTCTGCCGCCGTTTCTTCAGTCCCGACACCTTGCACACCTGCATCCGTATCTGCCACCGGCTGACATCCCGCTATGGCAGCCACCGTCATAAAAAGTACCGCTGTCTTAAGTAGTCTATTCATATTTATGCTCCTTATTTCTCATCTATGTTTTCTTTCATAATCACCCTGCTGTGTCACTCAGAGTTTAACACACACAGCCTTGAGATATCTTCACAAAGCGGTTAAGAAATAGTTTCAAAAGCATAACAAGACACATATTACCTAACTGAACGCCGGTTACCTTTTTGATAATTTTTATGCTTCGAATATCGCAGAAAAGGGTAAATACTTCATATAAGAGGAGGTGAGTTTATGAGTAAAAAAGCACTTCTCGACGAAATTATCAATCTCAAGGAACGACGCAATGTACTTGAGAGTGAATGTGGTGTCGCTGAACATAACATCGAATCATTCTCAAGAAGAGAACTCCACCAGATGGACGAAGATATTCAAAAAATGAATGCCTGTATTGCACTCGACATTGTAAATTCAATGATTGAAAAAGACGAGTCACTATTCAGGCATGAGTCATAATACTTATATGTTTCTATTATAGAGCCACCCATACCACTGGGGGGCTTTTATTTTACTCCGATTCATCTGCTACAAACTGACGCTGGCCTGATTTCATTTCTTCCCAGTCCGCTTCCGTATTCTTGCGCATTTTGGCAAGAAGCATCAACACCTGCTTTCGTTCTTCATCGGAAAAGCCCTTCAACGTGGTTTCTGACGCCTTGTCTTCTACACTTCGAAGTGCCTCATAGGCTTGCCGTGCTCTCGGTGTCGGAAAGAGTTTATAAGCCCTTTTATCCTTCTGTGACCGCTCTTTTCTGATGTAGCCCTGTTTGATCAGCTTTCCAACCGCCTTGGCAGTCGTACTTCGATCCACCTTGAGCATATTGGACAGTGTTTCCTGATTGATTCCAGGATATTCGCACACCCTGACCACATAAAGATACTGCCCCTTTTCAAGATTGAACCGTCTATATTCCGCATCTGCGATCGTATTCAGACACCTTGATATCATCCCAATTTCTCTAAGTACTCTAAAATCCATTTTTCCTCCCAAACACACCCTTGAACATTCAAGTATATTTTATCAGCTTGGGTCCTTAAATTAAACATAATTTTAGAGATTATCCGATTTTACCCTCACGCCTTCCTCGATTCCATCTGCATCAAAATTTTTGAGAATGTGCGCACCCGGTTCAAGTCCGGAAATGACTTCGATGAATCTGGTCGCTTCATAACCTGTCTCAATGGGCTGGAGTACGATTTTCCCATCCTTTACAAGCCACAGACCGTCTCCGGATTCAATGGGAAAGACTGCTGATTTCGGTACAGAGAGCGCATTTTCTGAACGGTATAGCATAAAGGAAACGTCGACATCCGCGCCTGCGATGACTTTAAGTGTCTCTGTATTTTCAGGAAGGACGGTCACGCATACGCGTCGCTCTTTTAAGCCGAGTGCCGATACGGTTTCTATTGCCGAAGGGTCAATCTTTGAAATGTGTCCGTCAACCAAATGTTCAACACCTTTTCTCTGCAGCACAATTGACGCTGCATCTCCCACCGTGAGCCCAATTGCATCTTCAGCAAGAACCATGGACTCGATTTCGATGCGGTCCGTATCGATAATCTTCATTGCAGGTGTCATGGCTTCAACCGCCTGTCCGACCTCCAGGTCGAGTTCAGTCACTATGCCGCTCATCTGTGCGTAAAGAACACATTTTTCAATTTCATCTTCAATGAGTTCAAGTTCTGCCTGCAGCTGCATAATCTGGCCTGAATAGAAAGTTGAAAGGCCATCCCCTATTTCATTCTGTGCCTTAAGACTATTCAATCTGGCCAACTCCATATTATAGGTCTGCTCAGCAGCCCTATAGGCCTTTTCAGAAACCTCATAGGCTTGAAGACTCAGTGCACCTGCTCTATAAAGCTCTTCTGCGCGGTCCATATCAGCGCTGTACTGGTTCATATTCACCTCAGCGATGGCGAGCGCACTGCCTTGTGCTTCAATATCCGGTGCCTTTACCTTTTCCGACTCGGATTCGAGCTGTCCATTCAAGCTAATCAACTGACCTTCTACAGCCTTTTTCTTCAGTTCCAGCTGGGTAGAATCAAATCCAATTAGTGCATCGCCTGCCATGACCCTATCGCCGTTTTCAACGTAAACCTGTTCTACAATACCGCCTGTACGTGCAGTTACCGGGCCTTCTTCCCCAGCATAAACCACCCCTTCCTCGACAAAGGTATCTGCGAACAGAGATCTTTCAACCCGAATGGTCTCCACAGAAACCGCTTGATTAAAATTATGACCCACTAGGCCTGCACCAAGAACCAAAACTACCAATGCACCCGCTATTCTTTTCTTATTCATAAGATCGCCTCACTATTCTCTAATACTCAAGGACTTAACCAGTTCTATTTCTTCGACTTTTCTGCCCAACTGCCACTGTGCCATTAAAATGGACCCCGTAGTCAGGATCGCCGCCGAAAGGAAGGTCAGCGCCGATACCTCGGTCGGCATCGTGTATACATCGTTTGCCATCATTACAGACATGCTTTTCACCATTCCTCTTAGAAGGGGCATTCCCAAAACAAAAGCGGCGCAGGCTGTATACCATTGTTCCAGGTACAGCACCCGCTTGACTTCCGAATAGTTCAGTCCAATAACCAGCATGGAGGCCAGCTCTCTGTTTCGTTCAGACAAAGTAATCATGGAGGAAGCATATACGATAGAAAAGCCGCATAATATCCCGATTACGACAAACATGCCCAGCATGGCACCCATCATTTCCATCATCTCTCCATACTTGTCCATGAGTTCCTCTGAGGCGTTCACACCAAAGACCTGACTGGATTCGTCAAAACGCGCTCTTACCGCCTCGACACCGGACATATCCGTTCGTGCAATCACCGAAGTGGCAAAATCCGGCTGCTCCAACAGCGCGCTGAGTGCATTTTCATCCATATAGGCATTGAGACCAAGGTACTGAGGAATGATTTTCACCACTTGTACCGAAACCGTTTCCTTAGGCCAACGTGCATAGGGACTCTTGACCAGTATCAGGTCGCCCTCCTGGGCATCTATTTTTTCAGCCAGCTGGTCGGATAAAATCATGCCCTGGTCTGGAAGCTGCAACAGCTCTCCATTTTCACCGTATAGGTGATAGAGCTGACTGTCTGCCTCTATGCCAAGGACACTGACCGCCTCCTTGGCACCATGGTGGTATAGAAGCGCAGGTACTTCCATCAGCGATTCTGCATAATCCACTTCCGATGACTGCATGATTTCTGAGACCGCATCCCGCCGAAGGACTGGCGTGGACAAGTCCACTTTCATATCGTAGACCGTGACCGTATCGAACTGATCATAAATCATGATGTCCATATTCTCTTTCATGGCCCATGGCATGCCTAAAATCGCATAGGTCAGCATGACCCCTATGAAAACAAAGCCCGTTCTCCCCTTATTTCTGAACATGTTTCGCACTGCAATCCGACTGATGATGGTCATCTTAGACCACAGGAACTTCATGTTCTCAACAATCGTGCCCTTCGACTGGGCAGGTGCAGGTGGGCGCATAGCCTCTGCCGGTTCGATTCTCAGGGTCGCTTTCACACCACCGTAGCCGGCTGCGAGAGAGAACAGCGTTGCCAGAACCAGGCTGATCACCGCGTACTTATAAGAGAACTCCGGCATCACAAGCGGCATATTGAACATGGTCTGATACATGCGTGTAAACGGCACAACCATTGCATTGCCCACTGCTATTCCGAAAATACCAGACAGGGCTCCAATAACGAGGGCATAGCCCAAATAATGAATCAGGATCTGCCCATCGGTCATGCCAAAAGCCTTGAATACCCCGATTTGACCCCGCTGCTTTTCGACAAGTCTCTTAAGCATAATGACCATGATCATGGCAGCAACGCTCAGGAAGACCACAGGCATCGCTACTGCCATGCCCTTCATGCCATCTATTTCAGAAGTGAGCAAAAGATGGCTCTTCTGATCCTCCCTGCTGCGTAAATCCAGAAGTCCATAAGGCTCCAACATGGCTCTGATGACGTGCTCTACATCCTTGTAGTCATAACCATCGGCGAGGATAAAGGACACATCATTTACAGACTGGCCGGCTCTTAAAATGGTTTTCATCGTGTCGTATGGAACAAATGCAATCCCAAAGCGTTCAGGGTCGGGATACAAGTCCTGGTCTGTACGCAGGGCATAAATGTACTCCGGAGAACGTCCGCTTCCCCTAACCCTTACGTCGACAACACGCCCTTCAACGGCAAGAGAGATAACGTCCCCTGGTTCACAGCCATTTGCACCGTAGTACTTGCTGTCCAGTATGACGTCATTCTTCCCTGTGTTTCCAATACTTCCAGACAGGAGTTCGAATCTATTCAGCCCCTCATTTTCAGGCTGAAAGCTCACCAGTCTCAAATAAGCGCTTTGGCCTCCGTCAGTGCCCACGATGCGGGCATCCTTCACAAGGCGTCCTTCGACCTGCCTGATTTCCTCAATCGCTTCCAGCTTTTCAAGTTCCGAAACCGGCATACCCTTAATATGTGCGAACCCATCAGCAAACTGCATAGATGCGTAATAGCTGTCTCTGGAAATACTGAAGTTCTCGTAACCGATGGAAAACAGATTTAGGGTCATAAGACCAATGACCATAATCATGACACAGGCCATGTAGGTGCCTTTTTGGCTGCGTATTTCCCGTAGCATTTTTCTAAGTAGCATTTGATCACCTGCCCTCACCCATTGCATTCTATATCTGTCAGCCGACCGTCATTTATGTGGAATACCCGGTCAGCAACCGTCGCAATATCCGTATCATGGGTAATTACAATCACCGTCTTGTCATAGGTTCTGTTAATGGTTTTCAGCAGCTGCATAACCCGTTCACTTGACTCGGAGTCTAAGGCGCCGGTGGGTTCGTCACACAAGAGAATATCTGGATTTTTAGCAATAGCCCTTGCCATGGCTACACGCTGCTGCTGTCCGCCTGAAAGCTGTGATGGAAAATGGTCCATCCGCTCTGAAAGACCCACTTCAGCGAGGGTTTTTTCAACATCCAGGCCCCGGCTGGAAATCTGAGCTGCCAGTGCCACATTCTCAAAGGCATTCAAGCTGGGAATCAGATTATAAAACTGAAATACAAAACCGACGGCGTCTCGCCTGTATAGGGCAAGTCCTTTCTTATCCATTTCATGAACCGGCTTGTCCCTGAACAGAAGGGCGCCTGCGTCCAGTGTATCCATTCCGCCAATCATGTTAAGCAGTGTGCTCTTGCCAGAACCACTCGGGCCCAGTATGACAATGAATTCCCCTTCATAGATGTCAAAATCGACACCATCCAGTGCCTTGACACTTACCTCACCCATTTTAAAGTGCTTTACCAGCCCTCTTGCACTCAGTACCTTGTTTCTTGTCATAAGACCCTCCTCCCAACCGACCGTCGGTATGTAGTTGTTCTAAAAAAAGACCGACCGTCGGTATGTAGTTCGTCTAAAATCAGAGCGCCAAGCGCCCTGACCATGCATTACTATGCTTTTATCTGTTCCCAAAATGTTTCAAAGAGTTCATGCCCGAGTGTCTTCATATCGAATGCTTCTGTAAGTCCACCTAGCAGAATGGCACCTTCAAATGACGTGGTCATCTGGAGTGCAAGCCCTCTTGGACTGATGTCTTTTCTGATTTCACCGGACTCTTGTGCTTTTTTGAAAATCTGCTCGATCTTATCAATGGTCTCAACATACATGCTGCCAATGAAAGTCCGCACCTGCGGTGATTTCTTCACAGCAGTCAACATGAGATACATGAACTGCAGCAGGTTTTCAGCCGCCTTCTCTCCCAAGAGGATATCCGCGTACTCACCCATCATGTTTTCAATTTCAAACCATGTGGCAATGACATCTTTGGCCCGCATATCCGAACTGAGCAGATGGTCCATTTGCCCCAAAATCGTCTGAAAGGAAAACTGAATGCCCTCAGAGAGCAGATGGTCCTTACTTTCAAAGTAATGGTAAATGCCACCCTTGGAAATACCTGCCGCTTGGGCAATCCCCTTCAATGTCACCTTGCCGTAGTCTTCTGTGGAGAACATATCCATTGCAACAGCAAGAATACGGTCCCTTGTCTCAAGCTTCTCTAAACTTTCGCTAAACAATCAATCACCACCTACCTACCGTCGGTATGTCCGTTTTCATACTACGCCTCATTTTATCATCTGTCAAGAAAATCTGTCCAGATTCTTTACAGCCCCCTCCTGAACCCTACTGCCCAAGCAGAGAAAGCAGATTTGAAAATAAAAGAGGAGAGCAAGTGTTGAAACTTCCCCTCCTCCGTGTGTTTAATGCATACTTAAATTACTTGATAACTTCTTCAAGGGCTTCAATCAGACGCAGGGTTTGGGCACGAGTTCCCGTACTGATCCTGTTCCAGTTTTCCTGTCCCCACAGGAAGCCTGGACGGATAATGACGCCACGCTTGAGCAATTCTTCATAGACTTCCCTTGACGATTTCTCCGTCTTCACAAAAACAAAGTTCGCATTTGATGGAATATAGTCCAGACCATTGCGCTCAAAGCAGTCCACCATCAGACTCAGCGACTCGTAATTCAACTCCACCGTATCTTCCAGATGCTTTGTGTCCTTAAGTGCGGCAAGACCCGCTGCCTGGGCAATCCTGCTCGCATTGAAGACCCCCTTGACCTTTGACATTTCACCAATGATATTTTCAGAGGAGATCGCGTAGCCTATGCGTACCCCCGCAATACCGGCCACCTTTGAAAATGTTCTCAGAATGATGGTATTGGGTCTGTCTTCAAGAATTTTCAAGCTATCCGGATACGCTGGGTTCTTCACCGCATAATCGTAATAGGCCTCGTCGAGCACAAGCACTACATTTCTTGGAACCTTCTGAATGAACTTGTGCACTTTCTCAGCCGTCATGATGTTGCCCGTAGGATTGTTGGGATTACAGATATACAGTAGCTTTGTCTTCTTGTTCACAGCGTCCAGCATGGCCCCAAAATCATGTTCGAAGCGCTCTGTCAACGGAATTTCCACAGGAATCCCGCCCATGTGTGACACTGAGATGTTATAGAGCCCAAAGGATGGTGTTCCCATTATGGCTTCATCCCCTTCATTAATGAAGGTCTGGGCAATAAACTTCAGAATTTCTTCCCCGCCATTACCCATCATGATTTGGTCAGATGATATGTTGTATTTATTCCCAATCGCCTCACGGAGTGCAGGCGCCGTAGATTCAGGATACAGAAAGACCTTGTCCGCTTCATCCTTGATTGCCTGGATTGCCAGCGGCGAAGGACCGAGAGGATTCTCATTGGAAGCCAGCTTGATAATATCTGTCAACCCGTACTCCCGCTTGACCTCTTCAATGGGTTTGCCGGGTACGTATTTCTTCAGGGTCGCTAGTTCTTTTCGAAAGATACTGCTCATTGTCATAACGCCTCCTCAATTCTTTGGTACTCACACATCATAACGAATCTCGCGCACAAAGACACGAGATTCGAATATACCCCTATTCACATCAGCGATTGTATAGATAATTATACAAAGTTGCTTGAGATTCCTGCTTGGCCTAGGCACTTTCCCCAGAAAGTTCATCGCCAGGCTGGTCATCCTTTTCATCAGGCGGATTTAGGAAATACATCTGGAATACGCCTTTTCCTTTAACTTCAACCGGTTCGCGCTTTTCAAAATCGAACTTGTCCTTTAGGATTTCGTAAGTCGTATTGGAAACATTGATCCGCATCGGTTCTGAATTGGATTCCATTCTTGATGCCGTGTTCACCGTGTCGCCAAACACGTCGTAAATGTACTTTTTGATTCCAACCACGCCACCGGTAACCCGACCCGTATTGATTCCGACACGTATGCGCCATGACTGCTGAGCCGTTTTATTACGTTCTTCAAGGGCTGCAACAATGTCGACCGCCGCTCTTGCAATATTCTCAGCATGGTTTTCATTGGGTGCCGGCAGACCGCATACACCCATATAGGCGTCGCCAATGGTCTTGATACGCTCACATCCATGACTCTCCATGATGTTGTCGAACATGGTGAAAATGTCGTTGAGTTCCTCAATGAGAAACTTAGGATCCAGATTGTTTGACGTACTCGTAAAGCTCACGATGTCTGAAAAATACATGGTGACTTCCGGAAAGCTCTCCGGTTCTGTCTTCCCGTACTTTTTCAGCGTGTCGGCAACTTTTTTAGGCAGAATATTAAGTAGGAGCTTCTCTGACTTCTGTCGTTCCTGGAATATTTTTATGGATAGGAGAACAACCACAAGAAGGAAAATAACAATGATGGTTATAATCGCTGTCATCAGTTTTATTCTCAAGGATTGAAGCGTCAAGACCTGTCTTTGTTCCTCGATTTGCGCATCCTTTTTTTCCGTTTCATAAATGGTCTGCGCATCAGCGAATCGCTTTGCAACTTCTTCGCTTCTGAGGGCTTCACGCAGCTCTGCGTAGAGTGACAAATAACGGTTTGCATTTTCATAATCTCCAAGGGCTTCATAATCCTGACTCATGTTCTTGAGCGATGACTGAAGCCCATCCCTATAGGAAATGTCTCTGGACATCTGAAAGGCGTTTGTATGCTGTGCCAGTGCGGACTCAAAATCGCCCATTTCGGAGAAAAGCGTTCCCACATTGTTAAACACGGAAATCATACCCTCCTGGTCGCCGATTTCTTCATACTGGGCGATGGATTCACTGTAATTCTCTAGGGCTGAGTCATAGTCTCCCATGCCCTGATTCGCACCTGCCATATTGAATAGGGCCGTCGCTTCAAGCCCCTTCACATCAGCCTGTGATGCCAAGTCATACGTACTGTTGAACATGGCAAGGGCTTCCTCATAATAACCAAGATCAGAATAGAGGGTCCCGATATTATTGAGGCCATGGGCCATATCAATGGTTCTCTCAAGCGATTCATTGATTTCATAGGACATGGAATAATACTCGAGCGCATCCTCCACGTTGCCCATTTTTGCGTTGACTGCACCGATATTGTTATAGGTCACCGCAATTTCTTCCTGCTTGTCATTGTCTTCATAGATTTTCAGCGCTTCGATATACTGCTCCAGAGCCAGCTTGTAGTTTCCAAGAGCGTCATACACAGTACCCCTGTTGTTCATGGTAAAGGCGTTGCCCAGAAGGTATCCTGATTTTGAAAAAAGCTCATCGGCCTGATCGAAGTTTTCAAGCGCCTTGGTATAGTCTCCAACATTTGCCCAAAGCAGGCCGTATCCATTCTGACTGAATGCAGCACCCTTGTTGTAGCCAATGGGAACAGCCTCTGCATAAGACTCCTGGAAGGCCGTTGACGCAGATTCAAAATCTTCCAGAACCACGTGAACATATCCGACCTGATTACGCGCATCGATTACAAGATGCGCATCCCCCAGTGTATTTGCTTCCTCAAGAGCCATTTCTGCAATTTCAAGGGCATGCTTGGCATCGAAACCGCTCTCACGCTCCGACATCTTGATCAGGAGTTCAACACGCTCACTGCCTGCAGAACTATCTGCCTGCTTTTCAAGGTCCTCAATCGACTGTCCAAATCCCGCAGAGGACAGCATTAAAAGAAGTACCAGCACAGCCACCAGCATTTTTGAAATATCTTTAGATCCCTTTATCCCTATGCTCTCATGCCACCTCATATACGCCTCACAGTCTCAGCGTCATGCCCTCACGGGCAACGCTGATGTGCATATTTTCCTGATAAAGCACGGTTTCCAGTTCGTGCATCTCTTCTTTTTTCCTTTGAACCCCATGATGGAATATGGACAGATGCTTCACGCCTGTACGCTTTGCCAGGTCACGTCCAAATTCCCAAGTAGAGTGTCCCCACCCTGCATAGCGGTCCATTTCATATTCTTCCTGGGTGAAATTCGCGTCATAAATCATTAGATCAGCATCTTTGACAAACTCAATCATAGACGCCTCGTCCATCTTACTGTGGTCGAGATCTGTCATGTAGACCATTTTCTTACCATTGCCATAAATGGCATAAGCGAGATTGCCACCCGGATGCGAGGTCGGAAAAGACTCGACCCTGCAGTTCTCCGACAGCTCGACAACATCATATGGATTGAGTTCAACAAACTGTATATCAGCCTTCATCGTTTCCCATCCTACTGGAAAATACGGATAGGCCATCAGCCCGCGAAAAACCTGTTCCAAAGTGATGTTCTCACGCTTCAAGCCATATATGTGCATTTTATTTTCCGGCATGTAGGCCTGTGAGAAGAAAGGCATGCCCAGCACGTGATCCCAGTGCGTATGGGTAATGAACATGTGGAGGTCAAGCGGCCTCTCAGCGTTCAGCTTTCTGCCCAGCGGAACAACCCCCGTTCCACAGTCCAGAACAATGACAAGATCATCTACGCGTACCTCAACACAAGGGGTCGCGATACCGTATTCAGATATGCTTCGATTTGCTCCAGGACAAGAACCTACTACGCCCCAAAATGTGACATTCATTTCATTCAAGCTGATTCCCCCTCTGCGTCAATATCATATGCCTTTTCAGTAATAAATATTTCAACCAAATCCGGATCGAGATGATACCGCTCGGCTTCCTCCTTAATAATATCCAGCGATTTTGGAATCGGAATTGCTGGCTTATAAGGCCTGTCCTTTGCCGTCAGCGCATCGAATATATCTGCGATGGCCAGCATTCTAGCCTGAAGCGGCATCTGGTCCGCCGTGAGTCCCTGTGGATACCCCTTTCCATTCATTTTTTCATGATGGGCTGCAGAGATAATGGGAACATTCTTCAGTTCTCTGGTCCACTTGATCCCAGACAGAATTTCAAAGGAGAATCGCGCATGGGACTCGATCATGGCCCGTTCCTCCTGGGTCAGTGTGCCCTTGCGAATACTCAATGATTCAAGCTCATGCTCCGTGAGCAGCTTCACCTCTTCTGGATTGCCCGCATCATCTTCGCCGACAAACAGGCTGAGCGCCCCAATCACCTGAAGTTTTTCAAGGAGCTCATCCGGCATGAAGCCGCGCTTGTTGACGTCTTCCACAAACAGGTAGTAGTCGTCAATGTTTTCAAGAATCGTTTGCTCGTCTTCAGTGAGGGACTCAGATTTCCCCTTGAGCATCAGGTGGTTTTTGATCCACTTGTATTTAAACAGCAGGGCACGGATGTCCGCATCCTCCATCTTATTGCGTTTCATGAGTACGAATTCGCGTACGCCGATTTTACCAACATCGTGGAGGAGTCCTGCGTAGTACATTTCCTTATACTCCTCCTCGGAAAAACGGATATCCGCATAGGGACCGTAGGCAACTTCATTGACCTTGTGGGCAAGGCTCAGAGCATAGCTTGTCACCCGCTTGGAGTGACCTGCTGTAATCGGGTCTCGCTGGTCAAGCGCGGTTACAAGTGAGACCGTGAAGGATTCTAGCAAGTCTTCAATTTCGTCAAAGAGCTGACTTCTTTCAATCAGTATGGCCGCTTGAGCTGCGATACTTTCTATGATTTCTGCTTCCTTGTCCAGGAAAGGCACTGTCTTTTGAGGTATGGTTTCTGGAATGTCGAATATTTCCTTCGGATTCCTTTTCTTATTGATGAGCTGCAGAACGCCAATAACCTCCCCCCCGTAGTTCTTCATGGGAATGACCAGCATGTTCGCCGTCTTGTAGCCCATGGACTTGTCAAAGCTGCCGTCATGGCGTATGCCAATCTTCTCATAACTTTCATTCATGGTCTTCAAATTGTATAGGGAACCATTGTAGGCGCATGCACCTGCAATACTGTTCTTGTTAATAGGCAGTGTAAAAGATTTGAACGGAAACTGCTTGGACCTGTTCTGCGTATATCTGAACCTCAGACAGGATTCACCATCGTCACAAAGCTCCTTAAAGTAGAGGCTTCCGGCATCACACCCAGTTATGTCCATGCAGTTTATCAATATTTTTTCAAGGAGCTTGTCAACATCCTTTTCCGCAGACAGTTCTATACCGATTTGCGTCAGCTCGCTGACAATGGATTCAAGAAAGGCGACTTGCTCCAATTCATTGTTCAATTTGCTGTTTTCCATAGTATCCATCCTACCCTCATGTTTTCTCATCATCATTGATTGGCATTGCTCACAGCAATCCGTATACATCCTTTACCCCATTTTACTTGATATTTCCCAAATTTGAACTGGATATTCCAATAAATATAAAAAGCTGCAAAACACATAAATTGTGTCTTGCAGCTCTTACACCTTACACTCACTTGGTTTTTCAATAAATATTCTCTATAATCTATGCTACGTGACGCTCATCTGAACGCAACGAGACTAGTTGATTAGATCATACAACCTCACTGCCACTGCGAGTTCCTGCTCAACATATTCCTTTTTAACATCATTTTCAAGAATATGTCGTATGCGGTCCATTCTGTAACGGATCGTATTGCCGTGTTGAAACAAGACTTCAGCAGTCGCTTTGATGTCACATCCAACTTCAAAGTACACCTGCGCTGTTCGAAGCAGCTCCGATCCATTCTTTTCATCGTACTCCACAATCGGCGCAACCAGATTCACACAGTATTGCATCATCCACTTATTGGTCTTAAGCGGCATTAGAAACTTGTACATACCCATATCGCTGAAGCGGACTATGGACTGGTCAGCTTTTGACTGCGCAAACTCAAGTGCGTACCGCGCTTCGAGAAGTGCTTCATTGACTTCATCCAGTGCCTTGGAGCTACTGATTCCAATTTTGCGACTCGCTTCATCAATTCCAATTGAATGAAGCGTATCCCAAATGCGCGCCTCTTTTTCTGAGGCATCGTCAAAACTAAGTATCAAGGTAACTTTGCCCTTATACTCCAGGCACAAATGCTGTTCGCTTAAGATGCGATTGGCCTGATAGGGTGAAAAGGTTATGGTCTTCTCTGAAATTGCCTGTCCGATATTCACAACAGTCATCCATGCTTTGAAATTCGGATTCAAACGCAGTGCTGACTCCTTCACTTCAGCTGGCAAAAGCATATCTGTACAGAGCTGGTCCACCAGCATCCACTTGCTCTCCATTTCACCGGAAAGCTTCACAACCTCTGCAACCGACGTAATAATGTCTTCATAGTAGACCGTGTCATAAAAGAAAATGGGGAAATCAGCTTCCTCCGCCATTCTCATAACCCGGTCTGGCAGCTTGTCAAAATAAAGAGTCTTGATTGCGAGCCCACCCGTACGATTCTCTATAAGACGCCTTACGATATCTTCCATTCTGCCTATGTCATCTTTTATAAGCATTAGATTGGTAAGTACGAACTCCCCCTCGTTGAAATTTGAGTTAATGACATCTCCGATTTCATAATCCAATATACCAACCTTGTATATATGCCGTGAAAGACCTGACCCTCCGGCAACAATCTTAAAGTCTTTGAAGACTTCAAGCCTTAGTAGCTCTTTCAGTTGAACTGCCATACGCCCCTCCACATTGTCCTTTTCTTTAAATTATAATAAATGCTGTTCCCAATTTCCACCCATACCCTATTCTCCTGAATTTGTGACAATCGGTTCACATTCACACAGACACGTATTAATTTTATGTAAATTTTGATGTTAAATCGTTTATCAGAACATGTTGTTGCATTCAAGGAATTACAGCATTTTAATATGCTGAAACTCTTTATACTACAAGGTTTTGGTTATATTCAAATCGCATTTCAATATAAATTGTTACGTAAATTTAATATTTAAATAAAAATGCATCCCTTCTGTAACATTCTTCGAAAAACACGGAAAATACATGGAAAAAGAGGTCCTCTTGAAATGAAATTCACCTACAATTTTATGCATTTTCGATAGCGAATCCACACTGGTTTCATCCCAATTCGCATGCTTTATTTTCCATATTTTAGAATCCTATATGCAAAAAATGTGTAATCAATCGCCCTAACTAACGGTAGGTTAAAGTTCCAAACTCCACAAAATACCTAGGATTGGCGCATTTTCTTCGGATTTGGTACTTTGCTGCGAAAATGTATATTTATTCTCGTTTGATATATTTTATACATTCCACCAGCTTGACTGAATTGTCTGAATTATGTATTATCACCATAACGCAAGTCAAGTTTGCAGGGCTGGATTTTACAGCCTTCCATTATGGGGATTTGGAAACGTCTGCGTTACTCTGCACCTCAATATATCCATTATTATTCATAAATGTAATAGTTAGTATATTGAGTTTGACAACTGCATATTATGAACCAAGCGAGGTGTCATACACAGAGTTTTAAATGTTAATAGCGCATTGTGCGTTGTTATAAACATCCTATTGGAGGGGGAAAAACATGAAAAAACTATTGTCACTACTTATGATTCTGGTAATGGTTGCAGGTATGCTAGCAGGTTGTTCTAAACCAGCTCCAGCAGAAACACCTGCAGACACAGGTTCAGAATCAGCTGCAGCAGACACTGCTGAAGCACCAAGCTTTAAGATCGGTATCATGACTGGTACTGTATCACAGAACGAGGAAGAATATCGTGCTGCTGAAAATGTTCAGAAAAAATACGGTGAAGACCGCGTTCTGATCATGACGTACCCAGACAAATTCATGGACGAGCAAGAAACTACAATTGCAAACCTAGTTTCTATGGCTTCTGATCCTGAAGTAAAAGCTCTGATTATCGTTCAAGCTGTACCTGGTACTTCTGCAGCAATCGAGAAGGTTAAAGAACTTCGTGATGACCTTCTAATCATCGCTGGCGTTCCTGGGGAAGACCCTAAGATGATCGCTGACAAGGCTGACATCGTTCTGGCTATGGACGAACTTACAATGGGCCGTACTATTCCTGAGCAAGCTAAAAAGCAAGGCGCTAAGGTATTTGTACACTACTCATTCCCACGTCACATGTCTTACGCACTTCTATCAGCACGTCGTGACCTGATGAAGGAAACTTGTGATGAAATCGGTCTTGAATTCGTAGACGCTACTGCTCCAGACCCAACTGGCGATGCTGGTGTATCTGGCGCTCAACAGTTCATTCTTGAAGATGTTCCAAGAATGGTAGAAAAATACGGTAAAGATACTGCTTTCTTCAGCACAAACTGCTCAATGCAGGTACCACTGATTTCAGCTGCTCTTGACCAAGGCGCAATCTATCCACAGCCATGCTGTCCATCTCCATACCACGGCTTCCCATCAGCACTTGGTATCGAGATTCCAGAAGATAAAAAAGGCGATGTTGCTTTTGCTGTTGACCAAATCACAAATGAAATCGCAGCTAAAGGCGGTACAGGTCGTTTCTCTACATGGCCAGTTCCAGTTGCTATGATGTTTGTTGAAGGTTCTGCTGACTATGCATTTGCATGGGCAAACGGCGAAATCGAAAACAAGCTTGACACTGCAAAACTTAACGAAATGTTCAATACATACGCAGGCGTTGACGTTACTCTGAACGAGCTTGACGAAAGTGGCGTTCACTACGACAACTACCTGATGACTATGATGGACTTCCTAGACTTCTAAGAAATAAGACATACTCAACAAAATATGTGAGGTTGCCCAACACACGGGCAGCCTTACATTTTGGCAATAATACTATTTAATTTATTGAATCGAAATCATGTGTGGAGAGATTTGAAAAGGTGGTGTTTCCCGATGGCAGAATATACTCTGCAAATGAACAACATAGTTAAGGAATATTACGGGAATCGCGTTCTTAAAGGTGTAGATATTAAAGTTAAACCAGGTGAAATTCATGCACTCCTAGGTGAAAACGGCGCTGGAAAGTCAACGCTGATGAATATCCTGTTCGGTATGCCAGTCATTCATAGCACAGGCGGCTTTGAAGGCGAAGTCATCATCGATGACAAACCCGTTCTGGTGAAATCCCCGAAGGAAGCAATGGAACTTGGTATCGGCATGGTACATCAGGAGTTTATGCTCGTACCAGGCTTTACACTGACTGAGAACATTAAGCTGAACCGTGAAATAACCAAACCTAATATTGTGAGTAGTGTTTTCAGAAATAAGAATCTGGAAACCTTAGACCGCAAAACAATGGACAAAGATGCAAGAAAGGCCCTGGACACACTGGGCATGAACATAGATGAATGGGTAAAGGTTCAGGGACTGCCGGTTGGACACATGCAGTTCATAGAAATTGCCCGGGAAATTGACAAGCTGGGCATCAAGCTTCTCGTTTTCGATGAGCCTACAGCGGTTCTTACAGAATCAGAAGCTGACAACCTCATCGCAGCTATGAAAAAGCTTGCGAAAACAGGCATTTCCATACTATTCATCACGCACCGTCTTGATGAGGTAATGCAGGCAGCTAATAATATCACAATCCTTCGCGATGGCGAACTTGTTGCAACACGTGCCGTTGAGGACACAAATGTCCTTGAACTCGCTGAGCTCATGGTCGGCCGTAAAGTAGAAGTGACTCAAAAGGAAGAATCCAATGAGGATTCTCTCAATAACGAAACAATCCTGTCCATTAGAGACTTCCATGTTGATATGCCTGGTGAAGAAGTTAAGGGAATCAACCTGGAAATTCACAAGGGAGAAATACTTGGTATCGGTGGTCTGGCTGGACAAGGTAAGATCGGTATCGCAAACGGTGTTTGCGGCCTATATCCTTCTGGTGGAGAACTGCTCCTTAAGGGTGAACCGCTCAAACTCAACGATACTAAATATGCTCTAAAGCATGGTCTCTCATTTGTTTCTGAAGACCGTAGAGGTGTTGGTCTGCTCCTTGACTCCTCTATCGAAGACAACATCGTTGTTACTACAATGCAGATCAAAGGTGAATATCTTAAGAAATACGGTCCATTTACACAAGCAAACTTCTCTGAAATCAGAAGTCATGCGCTTAAAATGATCGAAGATCTGGACATTCGCTGTACAGGTCCAACACAGCCTACAAGACGTCTTTCAGGCGGTAATCAGCAAAAGGTATGTGTCGCACGTGCGCTGACGCTTCAGCCTGAAGTACTTTTCGTATCTGAACCGACACGTGGCATCGACATCGGAGCTAAAAAACTTGTACTCGACCTGCTTGTTAAGCTTAATAAAGAGCTTGGCATGACAGTTATCATCACTTCCAGTGAACTCGCTGAACTCCGTGCGGTCTGTGACCGTATTGCTATCGTTACAGAAGGTAAAATCGAAGGTATTCTTGCTCCTGACGCACCTGACAGAGACTTCGGTCTCATGATGGCCGGCGAATACCAGAAATATGTTAAGAAAGAGGAGGCGATTTCATGACTGAAGTATTAAGAGACTTCACCAAGAAGGTGGGAATCCCTCGACTGATCATTTCCCTCTTCTTCATATTCCTCTGTTTCTCTGCAGTATCACTGGGACTGCCTTTTGCTTCCCTATCGTCGGACACCCTCCGCCGATTTGGTATGAACGGCATACTGGTACTGGCTATGGTGCCTTCTATTCAGTCTGGTCTTGGCCCGAATTTCGGTCTTCCTCTGGGTATTATCTGCGGCATCCTCGGCAGTGTGCTTGCCATTGAGCTTGGCCTTGTCGGAGCAGCTGGCTTCTGGGGCGCGATTATCATTTCCATGCCTTTTGCAATTGCTATCGGTATCGCATATGGTATCATGCTCAACAAAATCAAAGGTTCTGAAATGCTGGTTGCAACTTATACAGGTTTCTCCATCGTTTCTTTCATGAGTATCGTGTGGATTCTTATTCCGCTTAAGCACCCTGAAATGGTATGGCCAATCGGTCGTGGCCTGCGTGTTACGATTGCACTTGATTCAACTTTTGGTAACATACTGAACAACTTTATGATGATCAAAATTGGAAAGCTAAGCATTCCTACTGGTCTTCTCCTGTTTTTCTTTGCAGCATGTGCGCTTGTATGGCTCTTTAACCGCTCGAAGATGGGTATTGCCATGAGAGCAACTGGCGATAATCCAAAATTCGCCCTAGCCTCAGGCATCGACGTTGACTTCTACAGAATCATTGGTTCTGTAATGTCTACAACACTCGCTTCAATCGGCATTGTTGTTTACGCTCAGAGCTACGGCTTTGTACAGCTCTATCAGGCACCGCTTATGATGGCATTCCCTGCCGTTGCAGCAGTACTGATCGGCGGCGCTTCGGC